>CAZEAX010000656.1:0-2404 GCA_964510405.1 uncultured Streptomyces sp.
TGAACGGGACGGTGATCATGAAATGCTCATCTCACGCACCAACCGGGCGGCCGGGTCTGGAATGCGGCCAATGTTCCAATCTTGTAATGAAGAGCGACGCTACCGCAGCCAGCCTGTCGTCACGAACGCGTATCGCACGCCGAGCATCAGCACCAGGTTGTCGAAGGCAACGTGCTCATGCGTAACAGGTCATGGCGGTTGTCGAGATTCAACCATCCTCGATTGCCGGGATCGGGGCGGGCACGCCGACGATTGCCAGCAATCGAATGAAACACGTTATCGAAACATTCCTGATTCAACGTGTGCCTGGCGACTGCGGCAGGCCGGAATCGCCGAACCGCGCCTGGATCTCTTCGATTTTTTTTGCGTTCGAGATGAGCGCCTCGACGCATTCCTCGTCGAACTTGGAGCGCGCCATCTTGCGCAGCCAGGTGTAGGCTTCGTCGTTAGACCACGAAGGCTTGTACGGCCGCACGCTCGTCAGTGCGTCGAACACGTCAGCGACGGCAACGATACGCGCTTCCAGCGGAATACCGCCGTCTTGAAGTCCGTGGGGATAACCGCTGCCATCCACTGCTTCGTGATGTGATTCCGCGATGTGACGCAGGAGGTCGAGTCCGTCCAGATGCTCGAGGCCGAAATTGTGGGCTATCGCCTCGATCATCTTCCGGCCCTGTACGGTGTGTTGCTTCATTTCCTCGCGTTCTTCAACCGACAGCGGGCCGGGCTTGAGCAGAATGCGGTCGGGCAGGGCTAGCTTGCCGATATCGTGCAGTGGGGCGAACTCGAATATGCGTTCGATGGTGGCATCGTCGAGCGCGACGGTGCCGGTCGCAGCGAGATTCTGCGCGATCAAGCGCGCGTAGCGCGACATGCGGTCTATATGCGCGCCGGTTTCCGGATCCCGGTAGTGAACCATGTCGTGGGCGGTCTTGACGGCGGCGGCAAGGACCCGGACGGCGAGCATCTCCGCCGTCACGACGGCCGAGATCAGATGGGCGTACACGTCGAGCACGCGTAGCGCCGGTTCAGTCAACTGCCCCGCCGTCCGGGAGTTGAAAAAGATGAATCCCCAGAACGAACCATCGAGGTTGAGCGGAACCGTATAGCTGGAGCGGTAGCCTTCTCCCTCGATGATTTTGGTGTGAACGCGGCGCCCGTCGTGAAAGATGCCGAGGTCATTGACGACGCGCGGGCGACCGCTGCGCAGGATTTCGGCCAGCGACGGCAGGTCCGAGAGGCGCGCTTCGTAGCGCACCAGTTCATTCTTTCCCGGTGAGCTGGCCAGAAACGTCTTGAGGAGATCGGTCGCGCGGTCATATGCGGCGACCGAGATTCGGTCAACGAAATCCAGTTCGACGCACAGCGCTTCGTGGATCGCTGCGAGCTTTTGTTCTAGCGGGGCGCTCCGGTTCAGCGCATCGAGCGCGTCGGCATGCCCGTAGAGGCTGGAATCGGTTTCGCTTTTTGCATCCATGCACTGCATCTTACAGCGCCGGTCCCGCCAACGCGCAATGGCCTGAATTTGCGGTCATACCGCATCGGAGCGGCGTCGAGCCGACCACAGTCACAAAATTAGTCTCGACCGGAGTTCCGCCGCATTTTTACGCGAAATTTACGCACGTATGCATGATCTATACGGAATTTTTGCGGGGTCTCCCATATTGTACTTGGCAAGATCCCCGGTGGACTTCATGCGAATGCCGGACGGGAACTGCAAAGGAGAAACGCAAATGAATCAGACCATACATGCGCATCAAATCATTCATGCTTTTGCCCGCAGGGATGGTGTCACGGAATATTGCAAGCCTTCCCGCGGGAACCGTGCGACCCGGGTTGGAGGCCGCAATGTGGATGCGCGTGGCATAGTGACCGCGGCAGTGATGCTTTTGCCGTTGATCGCGACTGAGTATTTGATCGGAGACGTCGCACCCGGCGGGTGGTTCGGCGACGTGCTGAATCAAACATCGCAATTGCTTGCCCTCGCGAGTCCATTCTAGTGCGAACGGCGGTGGAGTGCGGCCAACAATCGGGTGGCACGGCGCTAGCGGAGGTCCGGCAATGAATTTATCCCGCCCGCAACCTGCATCGGGCAACTCGGAACGCAATGCGGCGCCGATCAACCCAGTATCCCGGCTACTGTCGACGGACGACATCCTGCTTGACGTGGAAGCATCGACCAAGACGCGCGTATTTGAAGAAGTCGCGCGGTTATTCGAAAGACGCCATGGCTTTTCCCAAGCGCAGATCGTCGAGAATTTGTGCGCGCGGGAGAGCGTGGGTTCCACGGGATTAGGACAGGGAGTGGCAATTCCCCACGCGCGAATCAAGGGTCTGCAGCGGGCAGTCGTGGCCTACGTGAGGACCCGCCTGTCGATCCCATTCGATGCGCCCGACGGCGCGC
>CAZEAX010000657.1:0-2392 GCA_964510405.1 uncultured Streptomyces sp.
ATGCCTTTTTAGCGATCTCAGCACGTCTAGCAGGGGTAAGACTATTCTTGCGCGCCTTGCCGCCCTTTAGGCCGCCCTTACGCCCTAGTTCGGCAGCTTCCGCATTCTCTCCCGGCTTGGCCTTCGGCATTGCACCGATGGCCTGTTGCAAGGTATCGAAAGCAACCTGATTGACGTCTCGACGTTTCATCGAGACAGATTATCATGGCACGCATTGCGTTCAAAGCGAGTTGTAACAAATCAAGATTCAAACTGAACCATTACCCAATCCCGCTAAACTGTCGAACGCATGAAAACACTGAATATCATCGGCGGCGGCCGCGCCGGGCGCACGCTGGGGCGGGTCTGGACCGCGAGCGGTGCATTCGCGATCGGCGATGTGCTTGACCGGACGCCGGAACTCGCGGCGGCGGCGGTCGCGTTTATCGGCCGCGGCCGCGCGGTCGACACGCTGGCGGCCATGCGGCGCGCCGACGTGTGGATGCTCACGCCGCCCGACGATCAGATCACCGCCTGCGGCCGCGCACTGGCGGCGAGCGGGCTCGTGCGGAAAGGCGACGTCGTGTTTCACTTGAGCGGCGCGTCGCCATCGCGCGACCTTGCGGCCGTGATGACGCCCGGCACGGTGGTGGCGAGCGTTCATCCGCTCAAAAGCTTTGCCGATCCCGCGCTTGCGGCGCAGACATTTAAGGGTACCTACTGCGCCGCCGAAGGCGATGCGGCTGCGTTCGCGGTGCTGAAGCCCGCGTTCGAGTCGGCCGGCGCGCGCGTGTCGGAAATCGATCCCGCGTTCAAAGCCATTTATCACGCCGCGAGCGTGATCGTGTGCAACTACCTGACGGCGCTGATGGAAGCAGGCCTGCGCAGTTACGAGAAGTCGGGGCTCAAGCGCGAGGAAGCGCTGCGCATGATGGAGCCGCTGGTGCGCGAGACCGTGGATAACGTGTTCCGGCTCGGCACTGTCGACGCGCTGACCGGCCCCATCGCGCGCGGCGACGGCGCGGTGGTTTCACGGCAGGTCGAAGCGCTTGCCGCGTGGGACCCCCGCGTGGCGGCGATTTACCGGCAGCTGGGAGCGGTCGCGGTAGAACTTGCCCGCGCGCAGGGTGGCGCGGACCCGCAAGCGCTCGCCGCTATCGAGCGCACGCTGACGGACCGCGGCGAATAGCGGCGCGTCCGCGAGCCGGGCTGGAATAGCGGCCCGTGGTTCGCACCCGGCGGCCGTTCAGATTCCGGGCTGGATGCTGTGGTAGTGAAAGCGCGAACTGTCAAAAACGCGCGTCCGCAGTTCGACCGGGACGTCGTTGTACGTAAATGCTACGCGGTCGATGCGCAGCAGAGGGTCGCCGCGCTTCATGCCCAGAACTCTCGTCGCTCGCGCGTCAGCCCGGGTAGCGCGCACGCGATCCTCCATGCGGATGACATTGAGCCCGCACAGGTCCTGGTAAAGCGCGTACGTGTTCAGGTTGTTATCCCGCAGCGCGCGTACCGTAAGGCCGGGAAAAAGATGCGCCGGCACGGTCGTATGCCTGATGGAGACGGGTTGCCCCTGGTTCTCGATGATCGTTTCCCAATGCAGGACGACGCGCTCCTTGCGCTGGTCGAGGCATAGCAGGTCTACCGCCCGTTCGTCGGCGCGTTGCTTCCTGAAAAATGTCACTACTTCCCTGGTAGATTCGATTTTTCGATTTTCGGAGTCGAATACCTTGGAGTAATGCTGCCGTGCGCGATCGCGCTGGTGATGCATGACAAAAGTGCCTTTGCCCTGCTTGCGGGCCAGGATGCCCGCCGCGACCAGTTCGCCGATGCCTGCGCGCACCGTGTAGATCGCGACGCCGAATCGTGCGGCGAGTTCGGACTCGGTCGGCAACTGCGCGCCCGGTTTCCATTCGCCGTCCGCGAGACACTGCAGGATGTCGCGCTCGATCTGCTTGTAGAGGGGTTGCCCCGACCGCAATTCCAGCAACGTTTTGACTGCGCCTGCAGGCATTTTCACCCGAACGAAGAAAGGATTGCGGGGAAGTATATTAGTTTTTATGAGCTTGTCATATATGAATTCTGCAAGCCGTCGTGGCCGCCGGCTGCCGACGGATTTGACCTGACTTAAGAGCGCGCGACCGCCGCCGGTGGCGCGCGGGAGGCGCCCCGGCGTTGCGTGCCCGGAAAAAACAATCCGCAGGTGCCGGCGGTCGAAGCTTGCCGGAACGGCGTTTTAAGCGCGCAGGCGTTTTAACGCGTCGTTCGACTTGCTGCCGTAGGCGAGCTCGATCAGCATTTGCAGCGGCACCGGCAACCGGCGGCTGCCGGTTTCGTAGCGGCTGCCGGCGCTCTGCGTCACGCCGACGCGCGACCAGAATTCGTCCTGCCTGAGACCCAGTTTGATGCGCAGCTT
>CAZEAX010000658.1:0-2392 GCA_964510405.1 uncultured Streptomyces sp.
TTTGAAATCCAGTGACGAAGAGATTGCCGAGCAGATTTCGACGCATTGCTCGCAATTCGGCAATGTAAAATCCATTACGATTCACCGGTCGCCGAAGCATTTTGCCCTGGTCGAAATGGAGACTAACGATCAAACCCTGAAATTGGCCGCCTACTATCGCAGGGCGGCATTTGGTAGTGCAGTCTTGATATATTTGGTGCAAAAAGGGCGGCGGCGATCTTGAAAAATCTGTCAACACGCGCGCGTAAAAAATATGGAGCAAATCGGGTGCCCGCGCCGTTCATTCCGGGCGTTGAACATCCGCTTCGGGTCGCAAGCGGCCGTTCGCGGTTACGTTGGAATTCCCACCAAAACAGCCAAAAGCGGACACACGCCAGGCCATATGCTGTCGGCAATAACTGCTCGTGAGTCCTGTGCAGTGGAAGTCTTAAAAGGGCGCGGAAGAATAATGGCCGCAATATCCGCCCGTTTCATGGCGGCGATTCTGATCATGGCGGCTCACGCAGCGGCGACGACGGCCTCCGCGCAGAATGCGCCGGGCAAGTCGAACTATCCGAATCGCGCGATCCGAATTTTATTGCCGTTCCCGCCCGGCGGCGGCAGCGACATCGTGGCGCGCAAGATCGGGCAGAAGATGACCGAGCGTTGGGGGCAGCAGGTGGTCGTCGACAACCGGCCCGGCGCCGGCGGCAACATCGCGGCCGAGGCGGCGGCGAATGCGGCTCCCGACGGCTATACGTTGTTCGTCGCCGCAAGCGCGCAGCTCGCCGTCAATCCCGCGGTCTATCCGAAACTGCCGTTCGATCCGGCAAAAAGTTTTGCGCCGATATCGCTGGTCGGTTCCGTGCCGAACATGCTCGTAACGAATCCGTCGCTGCCCGTGCATTCGCTCAAGGAGTTCATCGCCTTTGCGAAAGCGCGGCCGGGTCAGCTCAATTATGCAACCGCGGGCAGCGGCTCGACCGCTCACTTGTCCGTTGAACTGCTCAAGCTCGAAACCGGTATCAATCTCGTGCATGTTCCGTATCGCGGCGCGACGCCTGCGCTAACCGATGTCATCAGCGGTCAGGTGCCCCTGATGATGTCCGGCATACCCTCCGTGCTCGGGCATGTGAAAGCCGGTAAGTTGCGTGCGCTCGGCATCACCGCTTTGAAACGCTCGCAAGTCGCGCCGGAAATTCCGGCTTTCGCCGAGACGATTCCGAAGTTCGAGGCGATCGTCTGGTACGGGATGCTCGCGCCCGCCGGCACACCCGCAGACATTGTCGACAAGCTGAACGAAGAAGTGCTGAACATTCTGCGCATTAACGACGCGAAAGAAATTTTTGCGGCGCAGGGCATCGAGATCATCGGCAGTTCGCCCGCCGAGTTCGCGGCATACATCAAGTCCGAGCTCGCGAAGTGGGCGGTCGTGGTGAAGAAATCCGGCACCAAAGCGGATTGAAGGAATTTTTGGGATGACTTCCAATATCGCGGATGTGGTGCGGCTCCTGACGCCGACGGGCAAGCTGCGCGTCGGGCTCTATCTGGGCAGTCCGCTTTCTCTGATCGAGGATCCGGCAACGCTCGGGAGGAACGGCGTGGGGTTCGAGCTCGGGCGCGAGTTGGCGCGCAGGCTGGGAGTTCCATATGATCCCGTAGTGTACAAGCAGAACGGAGAAGTTATCGCCGCGCTGAAGTCCGGCCACGTGGATATTTTGTTTACGAACGCTACGCCGGCGCGTGCCAAGGAGATCGATTTCACCCAGCCGTACCTGGAGATGGACGCCGGTTATCTCGCGCCGCAGGATTCGCCGATTGCAAAGTTTGACGACGTTGATCGACCGGGTGTGCGAGTCGTTGCAGTCGAAGGCAGCACTTCTGTCGTCAAGCTTCCCGGCTTGCTCAAGAACGCGACAGTGGTGCGCACGCCGAACCTCGATGGCGGCGTCGAACTGCTCACGCTCGGGAGGGCGGATGTCTTTGCTACCAACACGACGATCCTGTTCGAACTCTCGGACAAACTGCCCGGCTCCAAGGTCCTCGATGGCCGCTACGGCGTCGAACAGATCGCTTTAGGCATGGCCAAAGGAAAAGAACCCGCGCTGGCATACGCGCGCACGTTCATAACGGCGGTAACCTCCGGGGGCCTGGTCGAAGCGGCTGCCGGGAGGGCCAGAGTGCGCGGTGCCACCGTCAAAGTCGACTCGCCGTGATGCGTTCTTAACGGCGGCTTGAACAGCGACGCGCGCGAAGCGGGCGTGCGTCACGCCGGGTATTGAAAGTCTGCTTTCGGAACGTCTGAATGTCCGCTTCGGGTCGGAAGCGGTCAATGTCGATCGTCGGTTATCGGCCACAAGCGGACAGTCGCAGTTGCGTTTCAATGTGACGATTGGCCGGACTCAGACGCATG
>CAZEAX010000659.1:0-2387 GCA_964510405.1 uncultured Streptomyces sp.
CCGGCATTCAGACCAACTTCTCGCAGGTCATCGAGGACAACCTGAATGAGGCGATATCGGGCGCGCGCGGAGAAATCGTCGTCAAGATTTTCGGTCCGGATCTGCAGATTCTCGAGGACAAGAGCGCCCAGATCGCCGATGTATTGAACGGCATACGCGGTGCGTCCGATGTCGGCGTGTTCAAGATCGGCGGCCAGACCGAGCTTACGGTGACGCTGGATCGAACCCGCATGGCGCGTTACGGGCTCAATGTCAACGATGTCAACGCCACGATACAGTCGGCGTTTGCCGGTGCGCCCGTCAACATTTTTTATGAGGGCGACAGGCGCTTTGACGTGACGCTGCGGATCGACGCCGAATTTCGCGATGGCGTCGACGACGTATCGGATCTCCCCATCGCGCTGCCCAACAACGCGGGCACCATACCGCTCGGATTTATTTCCGACGTGGCGGTCAAGCAGGGCGCGGGCCGCGTATCGCGCGAAGCTGGCGGTCGCAATGTGGCGATAAAGGCAAACCTGCTCGGCCGCGACCAGGGCAGTTTCGTCGCCGAGGCCATGGAAAAAGTTTATGCGAAGGTGAAGCTGCCGCCCGGGTACTCGATGACGTGGGGCGGGCAGTTCGAGAACCAGCAGCGCGCGATTGCGCGCCTGAAAGTCATTATCCCGGTTTCGGTATTTCTGATCTTCGTGCTGCTGTTCTGGGCCTTCGGCTCGATCAAACAGGCGATCCTCGTGCTGCTGATGGTGCCGTTCACATTGATCGGCGGTCTTGCGGGACTTGGGCTTGCGGGATTGCACCTGTCGGTCTCGGCGGCGGTCGGCTTTATCGCGGTGGCCGGCATCTCGGTGCAGAACGGCGTCATCATGGTCGAGCAATTCGCGGAAATCATGCGCAACGGCAAAAGTCTCGACGAGGCGGTCATGGAAGGCGCGGTTTCGCGGTTGCGGCCCATCGTTATGACCGCATTGATGGCCGGGCTCGGCTTATTGCCGGCAGCGCTTTCCCACGGCATCGGGTCGGAGACACAGCGTCCGTTCGCGGTGGTCATCGTGGGCGGGATTGTCTCGGCGACGTTTTTCACCCTCCTGCTGCTGCCATTGCTGTTTCCCCTGTTTGCCGGAGAGCGGCGGGAAGCAGAGGGCGATAACGAAGTAGATTGATCAGGGACGCACCCGTCGACGGAGGATACATGTCACCCGTATTTCGCAAAGAGCAACGCCATCTTACTGAAGAAGAGCGTCAACAGGTCAATGAGATCAAGCAGCTGGCAGAAGACCTGCACGACGTAATCGATATGCTGCCGAATTCGCGTGCGCGCGATCTGGCGCAGGTCAAGCTCGAGGAATGCGTCATGTGGTCAGTAAAGGCGATTACAGACACGCGTTGAACGTACCGCCGCCGGCCCGCGCCGGCATCGCACCATATCGGTGTTTTCTAACCGCGTTGAAACTGCCGTTTCGAATTCGACGGTCGGAACTCCGAAGAAGCGGGACGGGCGTAATACAAGGAAGTGCGGCTGTGTGTGCACTGCGCGGAAATTTGCTTCAAATTTCCCGTATGTGCTTCGGGGCGTTGCGCCTGTCCTCGTCCGCCTCCACCAGCAGTCGATAGCGCGTCTCGGATACAAGCACGAGCAGCGCCGATTTGTACTGGGCCCTGTGCAATAATTCGAACATCGCCGCGGTCAGTCCGATCAGCGTTGAGTACACGATAAACAGGAAAATGTCCTGCTTGTCGATAAAGGGGTCGAAAGAATTGTAGGGCTCGACAAAAAAGAAAAAGGCGATGGGCATGCTGAGAAGCAGCATCCAGAACGACGGCCAGAACCCGTAAATAAAGGCGATCACAATGCAGTTGATCGCAAAGAACAGCATCGGAATATGGTCGTCCAGCACGGGATGAAGGACGTACCGAAGCGCGAATGCAATGCATACGCCCGCGATTCCGGCGAGATAACTTTCCGGCCCTGCTTTTGACCAGCGTTTGGAATTTCGGATTTTCATTGGAGAAGCGTATCGTCGTATTCGATTTCACGTGCGGGCCAAGTTAAGTCGCGACTGCCGGTTTGTCAATGATCATGGCGACCGTTTCCCCGCGCTTGAGTCGGTGTCCAACGACGGCTGGAGCGATTTTCTGAATAAACCCGACGAAGGGTTCCTGTGCTGGACCAACTACGCGATAATGGCCAACGAACTCGGTCAATCCACGAAGCTACTTGTCTGCCCATCCGATGAACGGAAGCCGGCCGATGCATTCAGCAAACAAGCCCAAGAACTCAAAGAGCAAATCCAGACCGTCATCATTCAGCCCGCGCGCCACCCGGCCATCCAATACTACCAGGATATCTTCCGCTCAAAGGCCCACAAACTCTACCACTGGGCCCA
>CAZEAX010000660.1:0-2384 GCA_964510405.1 uncultured Streptomyces sp.
GAAGCCGGCACACCGGCGTCGACCAGCGCTTCGCGCACGCTATGAACATAGCGCTGGCCCGGACCGTCGATCGAGACCAGGGCGGCTGGGTTCTGGTTCAGAAAGTCCGCGATCTCCCGCGGCTTGTTCCGGTCCGCACGCACGATTTCGTCGCTGTTGTTGTTGAACGTGAAGTCCCGGTACGAACTCCAGCTGCTGATCGCATTACCCATGGCGCCGGTACCGATCGGGCCCTGCGCACCGGTCGGACCCACGCGGCCCTGCGGGCCGATTTCGCCCGAACTGCCGGTCGGCCCGGCAATGCCGGCCATTTCAGTGTTGCCTTTGGCGCCGGTATAGCCGGTCGCGCCTTGCACGCCGGCAACGCCAGTACGGCCGGCGGGTCCGGCAGGACCGACAAACGTCGGGCCTTCGGCGCCCGTGCTGCCGACGACACCTTGCACACCGGCGGGGCCGGCACGACCGGTCGCGCCTACAGGGCCCGCGATACTGGCGCCTTGCGCACCCGTGTTGCCGATCGCACCTTGCGCGCCGGCAGGACCGGCATTACCCATTGCGCCCGCCGGGCCGACTACTGCTATGCCGCGCGGACCCGTCGCTCCAGTCGGACCTTGCATCCCGGGTGCGCCCATCGGACCCGTAGCGCCCGTGGGACCGACCATCGGCGCGCCCGTTGCGCCGGTCGCGCCAACCGGACCTTGTATGCCCGCCGGGCCGGGAGGGCCGTCGGGACCGCGCGGGCCAACCAGGCTCTGCACCTGCGGCTCTTCCCTCGAATAACTGCGTTGCTCGGGCGGATTTGAAGCGCATCCGGCCAGCGCGAACGTCGCGGCAACCGCAATTAACAGCGGACGTTTCATTTTCTCAAACGGCATCGTATGTTTCATGGCATTCCTATCGTGGTGAGTAAGAGTGTTTACGCACCTGCTGAATCTCTTCGCAGCGAAATCGTGGGTGCGTCGTACGATTCTCAGTCACAAGCTACGCCGCACCTTGCGTTGGTTCCGTTCGCTGGCGCGCTTAACGCGGCACATCAAGGTACTCAAGCTTGAAATTCGGGGTCGCTATGCGATCCAGGAATCCGCTCAACGTACGGCACCGAACCGACGCGTGACGTGCAAGTGTTTAGGATCAGCATTCCGGAACGGCGTTGCCGAAAGACTTTCGGCGAACAAGCAACAGGAGAAACCAAATGAGTATCGGAATGATTCTTTTGATCGTGCTGGTGCTGGCGCTCGTGGGCGTGATCCCCGCATGGGGTCACAGCAGCAACTGGGGTTACGGTCCGAGCGGCGGCGTCGGATTGATACTCGTGATCGTATTGATCCTGTTCCTGCTCGGCAAGATATAGCCGCAATTTTTCACGCGGCGCCTGTGGCGCTGCAACCGGCAGGTTCGTGACGCACTACGCTGCAAGAGCCGCAGGCATCCCCGAGGCGACGATACACTCGTCGACGGTTTCTCCGCTCACCGTTTCATGCTCGAGCAACTCGGCAGTGAGGCGGGCCAGGGCATCCCGGTTCGCCAGCAGCAGCTCGGCACATTGACTCTCGATGCCCTTGATGATCTCCCGCGCCTCGGTAATCGCTTCGGAATAGCCGCCTGCCTGCCGCTCGCGGTCGGGCAGCCCCGCGTAACTGAATGGCCCGATGTTCCTGCTGAAGCCGAACTCGGTCACCATCCGGTAAGCCATGCTTGAGACATGCTCGAGGTCGTTGGCGGCGCCGGTTGACGCCGTTTTGAGCACCAGCGCTTCCGCGCCGCGACCACCGAGCAGCATGGTCATCCTGGCCCGCAACTCAGGTTCACTCTGCAAAGTCACATCCTGTTCGCTGGTCACCAGCGTCACGCCCAGGGCCCGGCCGCGCTTAAGAATGCTGACTTTTTCCACCACGCCGACATTGAGCAGTTTCGCGATGAGCGCGTGGCCGGCCTCGTGCACCGCGATCCGCTCGCGTTCCGCAAGACTCAACGCCGATTGTCCGGCTGCGGTCGGCCCACCCATGAGATGCTGCTCGAGTACGCGGCGGAAGTGATCCTGCGTCACGGCGCCGGCACCTTCCTTGGCGGCGAGTAGCGCCGCGGCATTGACGACGTTGGCAATCGACGCCGGCGACAGACCCGTGGACAGGCGCGCGAGCTGCCGGAAGTCGGTTTTCCCGTCGGTGCGAAGCTGCGCGGCATATACCGCAAACAGGCCGTCCCGCTCCTCCACGTTCGGCAGTCCGAGGTGGCACGTGCGATCGAAGCGGCCGTGACGGATCAATGCCGGATCCAGGTTGGCGACGTTGTTGGTGGCTCCCAGCACAACGATCCCCGTAGTCGGCGAGAAACCGTCCAGTTCCACCAACAGGGTATTGATGATGCGGTTGTTCTCCGTCTCA
>CAZEAX010000661.1:0-2381 GCA_964510405.1 uncultured Streptomyces sp.
CGACCTTGTCCTTGTTGCCGCCGTAGATCGGGTCGGCAAACATGCCTTCCATCACCGTCTGGTACACGACGGTGAAGAACGCTTGCGATGAAAGGCCGCTCGCGAACACCACTTTGCCGCCGTCGAGGTTTTTCAGCACTTCCTCGCGCTGAACCGCGGTCAACTGGTCGAACGCCTTGCCGTACGTTTTGACGCAAAAGTGGTTGGTGTCCGCGATGCCGTTGCGGTACAGGTCCGCCGGAATCAGCGGCAGCTGATAGCCCTGCTCGGGCACGCCGGGCGCCCACGGCCCCTGCATGTACAGTTTGTCGCCCTTGCCCCACCCGCCGGCGAGCGCGCGGTCGATGTAGGTATGCACGCCGACGTCCGTGCCCTTCGGCGTGTGCGCGTCCGCCGGAATCATGTGATCGACGAGCGCTTCGACGAACGCCGCTTCTTCAGGATTGAGAAACGCATAGCCTGCCGCGGGCGCCGCCGGGTTAGCCTGCGCCGCGACCTGTGCGGGCAGCCCGGCAGTGGCAGCCGCAGCCCCCCCGATTACGGCGCTTTTGAGAAAATCGCGCCGGCCGAAATTTTCTTCACTCATTTTTTCTCCCTTTTTAAAACTTTAAATCTTGAACCGCAAAGGACGCGAAGGAAAGGCAAGCCAAGGAAAACATCGAGAACTCGTGGCGAAAATCGGGACCACGACGATGACAACCGCGAAAACTCGATGTGTTCCCGAAATATCCGTCTTTCGGATTCCTTTGCGTCCTTCGCGTCCTTTGCGGTGAAGCTTTTGACTTGGCAGGTTTAAGGTTTGCGCTCGGCCGGCGTGCTCGTCGCCGGTCCCATGCCGTGAATCTGGATGATGGTGTCTCCGTCTTTGGCGCCGTCGTAATGGATTTTGCCGCCATAGTGGGTGACCTGCGTGCCCGGGCCCATCGGTACGGTGCTGTTCGGGTCGAACACATCGCCGGTGCCGACCCACCAAGTGCCTTCGAGCACGACGATCAGGCGATCGTTCGGATGGAAGTGCGGACGGCTCATGTTGCCGGCCTTCCATTTATTGCGCACGATGTAGAGCCCGGGCTTGTCGGGGTCGCCGTACAAGACGGCCGATTCCGCGGTGCCGGCAGCATTGGGCACCCATTTGATGTCTTTAGGCTCGATAAAAGACGCGATCGCCGGATCGATCTTGCCGGTGTTTTGAGCGGTATTCGCGCAACCGGCCGCGACGGCTGCCAGCGCGCAAGCAACGAACAAACGGGCGATGATGGTCATGACTCCTCCCAGAGTTGGCGTTCTATTTGTGCGCAGTGCCTCGCTCGATGCGAAGTTCTGATGGCGCGCGGTGTTTGTCGAAAAGATTACGCGCTTATCGCGGGTCTCGCAAGACGCGCGCTGCGAATGCGGCTTTTCATATTATTATCGGGCTTTGCCGGTCCGGGCCACGAGGGGAGCGTATTCATGCGACTTGGTTACTTCACGATGCCCATGCATCCGGCGCATCGTCCGTCCGCGCAAACGCTGCAGGAAGATCGCGAAGCCATCATCCTCGCCGACCAGCTCGGCTTCTACGACGCGTTCGTCGGCGAGCACCTGACCGAAAAATCCGAGAACGTCACCAACAGCTTCATTTTTCTCGCGACGCTGATCCATGCGACGAAGACGATCAAGCTCGCGACCGGTACGTCCAATCTCTCGCACACGCACCCGACGCTCGTCGCCGCCCACGCCGCTATGTTCGACCATCTCGCGCAGGGCCGCTTCATATTCGGCATCAGCCCGGGCGCGCTCTCCTCCGATGCCGAAGCGCTCGGCATGCTGCAGGAAGACCGCAACAAGATCTTTGCCGAGGCGATCGACGTGATCCTCGCGATCTGGGAGCGCGAGCCGCCGTACGACATCGACCTGCCGGGGAACCGCTTCAAGGTCACGACGCAGAAAACGAGCGTCGCCGAAATCCAGCGCGGCGTCATGTACAAGCCGTTTCAACAGCCGCGCCCGGAAATCGTCGGCACCGTGGTCGCGCCGTTCTCGAAAGGCGTGATCGCGATGGGCGAGCGCGACTTTCATCCGCTGTCGGCGAATTTCCTGCTGTCGCAATGGCTGCCGAGCCACTGGACGAATTATGTCGAAGGCAAAAAGCGCGCGGGCGTCGCGGCGAACACCGCCGACTGGCGCGTCGCGCGCACGATATTCGTCGCCGACGACGAACAAGTCGCGCAGCAATACGGGCGGCGCGACCCCAACAGCCCGTACCGCTATTACTGGAACATGCTGCTGAGAAAGATGATGATCTCCAGGCGCCACATCATATTCAAGACGAGCGAAGCGCAGGACGACCGCGAACTGACCGACGACTACATGGTCGACCGGCTGGTGCTGTGCGGCACCGT
>CAZEAX010000662.1:0-2367 GCA_964510405.1 uncultured Streptomyces sp.
GGGCGAGGAAGTGATCGGCTCGGAAACGCGCGCCAAGGTGGTCAAGAACAAGGTTGCGCCGCCCTTCAAGCAGGCCAATTTCGACATCCTCTACGGCGAGGGCATTTCGCGCGAAGGCGAAATCATCGAACTCGGCGTGCTCCACAATATCGTCGACAAATCGGGTGCGTGGTACACCTACGGCAAGGAACGCATCGGCCAGGGCAAGGACAACACGCGCGAATACCTGAAAGAGCATCCGGCTATGGCGCAGGAGATCGAAGCGAAGATCCGCGCCGCGATAGGCGTCGGTGGCGGACCCAAGCTCGCAGAACCCGCCGTCCCGGAAAAGTAAACCGGCGCGCAGCCTGCGCGCGCGGGCGCTTGCCGCGCTCGCGCGCCGCGAATATTCGCGGCGCGAGCTCGCGGCAAAATTGAAGCCGTTCAGCGAAGACCCTGCCGAGATACCCGCGCTGCTCGACGACTTCGAGCGCCGGGGCTGGTTGTCTGAAGCGCGCGTGGTCGAGCAGGTGCTGGCAACGCGGCGCCGGCGCTTCGGCTCTCAACGCATCGCGCACGAGCTGCGCGAGAAGGGCATCTCCGAAGCGGCGATAGGCAATGCGCAGGAGCACCTCAAGGAAAGTGAAATCGAGGCCGCGCGTGCGGTCTGGCAGCGCAAATTCAAGACGGCACCCGCCGACGCCCGCGAACGCGCGCGTCACATGCGCTTTTTGCAGGGGCGCGGTTTCAGTCTGGACACGATACGGCGGCTGCTGCGCGACAACGACGATTGATTGAGCGCCGCTGGCGCTTAGTCGACGCCTATTCAAACAAAGCGCGTATTTGCTGCGGGTTGTTCGCAACCAGATTGAGCGCAGCCGGCTTGTCGGCGTCCAGTGCGGCGTAATCGAGCGCCAGGAATTCGGCGACGATCGCGTCCTGCCGTTCCTCCAGTATGCGCGAGCCGGGATCGAGGTTGCGGATCACCGTGAGGCCGGTCGGCATCGCGGCAATGGTGTGTATCGCGAGGTCGGGCCGGTACTTTTTGAGTACGAGCACGAGCCGCCAGATGTCGCCGCTCCAGAAATGCGTAGTCCGCTCGCGCGCGGCGGTCGCGCGGTTGAGCGGATAAGTGTCATGCACAAGCACGGTAGATGCGCGCGTGCACAAGCGCTCGATCGCGATGAAGTCGCGCAACGCGAATTCGAAGAGGTGCATGCCGTCGACAAAGGCCAGATCGACGGGCAGGCCGCCAAGTTTTTTCGCGACGTCGATCTGGGCGAAGAATTCGTCGCTTGTCAGCGCGTAAATGCGCGCGTTAGGACCGGGCGGGTTTCTCGGCTGGGGCTCGGGATCGACGCCGAGCGCAAGCGTGGCGGGATCCGCCAGTTCAAGCGTGGCGCCGTTGGCCACGCCGATTTCCAGATACGTGCGCGGCTTGAGATGCGCGTGGATGGCAGCAATTACGTTGAGGTAGTTGGGGCCGGGCAACGCAAGCTGCGCCAGGCGATTGTGTTCGCGCCGCAGTTCCGCCTGTGCGGCTGCGGCGAGCGGATCCGCCGGCGCCGCGCTGCGCGGCAAGAAGTTCTTCAGGAGTTTGAGCAACATATCGAGCGGCGATGATACTCGTGTCGATGCACGGCGCAAAATGCGCGGCGCGTGTTGCATCCAGCGACGTTTCCGTACAAAATCAGTCACTTTGCGCCGCGGCGCCACCCTTCAGAATCGACTCGTCAGCATGAAATCCAGCGAAATCCGCCAGCAGTTTCTCGATTACTTCAAATCCAAGGGCCATACGGTTGTGCCGTCCAGCGCGCTCGTGCCGGGCAACGATCCGACGCTGCTATTTACCAACTCGGGCATGGTGCAGTTCAAGGACGTGTTTCTCGGCCACGAGCAGCGCCCCTACAAGCGCGCGACCACCTCCCAGCGCTGCGTGCGCGCCGGGGGCAAGCACAATGACCTGGAAAACGTCGGTTATACCGCGCGCCACCACACGTTTTTCGAGATGCTCGGCAATTTTTCGTTCGGCGACTATTTCAAGCGCGATGCGATCCATTTCGCATGGGAACTTTTGACCGCCGTTTACAAGCTGCCCAAAGAAAAGCTGTGGGTGACCGTCTACGAGACCGACGACGAGGCCTACAACCTGTGGGCCAACGAAATCCGCGTGCCGCGCGAGCGCATCACGCGCATCGGCGACAAGCCGGGCGGCGGCTCGGATAATTTCTGGCAAATGGGTGAAACGGGCCCCTGCGGGCCCTGCAGCGAAATTTTCTACGACCACGGTCCTGAAATTCCCGGCGGCCCGCCCGGCACGCCGGACGCCGACGGCGACCGCTATATCGAAATCTGGAACCTCGTGTTCATGCAGTTCAACCGCGACGA
>CAZEAX010000663.1:0-2364 GCA_964510405.1 uncultured Streptomyces sp.
GAGGCGGTAAAGAAAAACCGCATGCTCTCCGGACGCGGCATCGGCCCGCATCCTTACGAGATCGGCGCGGACTGGGTGCAGCGTTATTTCACGGTGACGGAGAACTGCGCCCGCGCCACCCAGCTCAAGCTCGAACAGCAAACTGCCCGTTGATTCCCGTACAAACAGGCAAACACGATGCAACGCCGCAATCCGGGCAAATCCGGTCTCAAGGTTTCCGCGGCGAAACTCGGCTTCAACAATTTTGGCGGAGATAACAGGACAGGTGTGTGGCGGAAGGTGTGAGATTCGAACTCACGAGGATCTTGCGACCCTGCCGGTTTTCAAGACCGGTGCATTCAACCGATCTGCCAACCTTCCAGCTAACCTGCCGTTCCATCTGACCTGCCGTTCCATCTGACCTGCCGGTTTTAGCTCCGGCATAACCTGAAGGTTAGCCTGCGCTGAAATAAGTCCGCCATAGTTACAAAAGTGGTCTGGGCGGACTTATTTGCAAGACCGGTGCATTCAACCGCTCTGCCAACCTTCCGATTCTGGTGTCCCCTGCCAACGCGGTCGGATAATACCACGCACTATCAAACGCTTGCCGAAAACCAAACAATTGCTGGTGCGCCGATTTAATTGCAACTTTTACCCGCATTGAGTAGTCTTACACCAGAGCCGGAACCCCGGTCAACCGAGGAGAAAGACCTTATGCAACCCGAACCGCTGCCGAACCAGAATTCCTTTGGAGTGCAGCTTGGTACCGATCGACTCGCCGCAGAACCGCAGCGGGTGTTGCGCAATACGTATCTGCTGCTCGCTCTTACCATGGTGCCGACGGTCATCGGCGCTTTCGTCGGTATCAACACCGTCGGCCTTTTCATGCAGCACCCGATCGTCTTGACATTCGTGATGCTGGGAGCCGTGATCGGCCTGCAATTCGCGATTGCCGCCAATCGCAACAGCGGCCTCGGTGCCGTCCTGCTGCTGGGCATGACGTTTCTGCTCGGCTGGTGGCTGGGCCCGCTGCTGACGGTCGCGCTGGCGCTGAAAAACGGCCCGCAGCTCGTCGGGCTTGCTGCCGGCGGCACCGGTATCGTGTTCTTTGCCATGGCCACGATCGCCACCACCGTCAAACGTGATTTCAGTTTCATGGGGAAATTCCTGTTTGTCGGCATGATTGTGCTGCTGCTCGCGATGATCGCGAACATGTTCCTGCAGATTCCGGCGCTGGCGCTGACGATTTCGGCGTTGGTCGTCGTCGTGTTCTCGCTGTTTCTGCTGCACGACGTAAGCCGCATCGTGAACGGCGGCGAAACCAACTACATCATGGCGGCCACCGGCGTCTACATGAGCCTCTTCAACATCTTCGTCAATCTGCTGCAGATCCTGATGGCGCTGATGGGAAATCGGGACTGATTTTTTCGGTCGTCAGGCTGTCGAAAAAGGGCGTCTGCGGACGCCCTTTTTTATGGCCGGTCGCTCATTGGCGATCAAATATCGCGATCGACTCGACGTGAGACGTATGGGGAAACATGTTGACCACCCCCGCCGCAGTGAGCCGATAGCCGTTTACATGAACCAGCACGCCGGCGTCGCGCGCGAGCGTCGCCGCATTGCACGACACATAGACGATGCGGCGCGGCGCATCGTCGGACAGCGACTTGATCAGTTCCACCGCGCCGTCGCGCGGCGGATCGATCAGCATGCGGTCGAAGTGTCCACATGCCGCAAGACCTGCCGCATCCAGCTTGAATAAATCCGCCATCCGGAATTCCGCCGTTGCGGCGAGGCCGTTGTGCGCGGCATTCGACTGCGCACGCGCAACGAGCGAACGCGCACCTTCAAACCCGACGACGCGGGCGCCGCTGCGCGCGATGGCAAGCGTAAAGTTGCCGAGCCCGCAAAACATGTCGGCTATGCGCTCGCCGGGCTGCGGCTCGAGCAGTCTGATGGCGCGCCGCACGAGCACGGTATTCACCGCGGCGTTGACCTGCGTAAATTCGGTCGGTGAGAAACCCAGTTCCAGCGCGAACTCGGGCAGCGTGTAATACAGCACCCCGTCGTGCGGCGGGTAAAACGGCACCGCAGTGTCCGGGCCGCGCGGCTGGACGAAGAAATGCACGCGATGCCGGTCGGCGAATTCCCGCAGGAGTTCCTCGTCTTTCGAACTCAACGGTTCAAGTATGCGCAGCACCAGCGCGTCAACGCCCTCGCCGATTGCCAGTTCGATCTGCGGCAGGCGCTCGGGTCTGGACAAGCCGTTAATGAGGCCACGCAGCGGCACCAGCAGCGCCGAGATCCGCGGCGGCACCACCTCGCACGTCGTCATGTCGGTGACGTAGCTGCTGCGCTTTTCACGGAACCCGATCAGCGCGCCGC
>CAZEAX010000664.1:0-2363 GCA_964510405.1 uncultured Streptomyces sp.
GCCGGCCGGCACGCCGAAGACTATCATCGACAAGTTGCACAGGGAAATCGTCAAGATCGTGCGCTCGCCGGAGTTCGCGCAGAACCTCGTCAACGAAGGCGCGTTCGCGATGGGCAACACGCCGGAAGAGTTTGCCGCCGTGATCCGCGCCGACATGAAGAAGTGGTCGGCGGTGATCAAGGAGGCGGGGATTAAGGGTGAATAATCGCGAGCGTGCGGTAGTTTTATTTTCCGGTGGCCTGAAAGTGGGCGCCGCCAAAGCCATCTGCCTGGAACGAGACTGTCAGAGGCACCTGCTTGCCGCAAAAATCGTAAGTCCATTCTTCCTGCCAGCTGCCTTTGAGCAACACCGCTTTCGCCAGTTCCGGAATCGATAGCGGCAGATATTCCGCATTGTTGATTGGCGTCGTGATGGACAATTTGACGAGCTTCCCGCTCTTGGGGTCGCAGTCCCTGGCCTTTTCGGGATTGGTCAAGCCGGCCTTCGCCACGGCAGCCACGCCAACCACCCGCTGCGCATCGAACATGATCTTGTAGGAGGCGTAGGTGTTTCCAATGCTCAGCATCTCCCGGACCATCCTGTCTATTGCCTCCATCGTCTTCGGTTTCTGTACGAGCTGCGCGTAACCTGCGATAAATTTCTTGTTGTTGTCCTCGCCGAGCTGGTAGGCATAAAAACCGGTGAGCGCTGAAACCGCGGGCGCATATCCCTTGCCTGCCGACCGGTACAGCGATTCGTAGGCAATGATATCGATTCGCCTTTCACTTGCCGGGCGGTTCGCCAGAGCATCGTATTTGGCCTTGCTGGCTTTGCCGCCTTCGAGGTACGAAAGGTTGGATTGGAGAATCGCAGCATATAACAGGAACTCTCCTTCGGAGTTGCCGGCATCCGCGGTTTTGGCCGCCCATTGTTTCGCCAGAGTGAGGTTTGCTTCGACGCCATTGCCCAGAAGATAGGCGCGCGCGACGCCGTTAATCCCGCCAATAATGTTGAGATCCGCGGCTTTTTTAAGCCAGCCGAAACCTTCTGCTGGATTGGCGGTGGTTCCCATGCCGTTCTGGTAAAGAGTGCCGAGAGCCAGATAAGCCCGTGAGTCGCCGGATTCGGCGGCTGTTTTCATTTCATTGAACGCCGTTGCAAAATCCTTTCGCTCGGCAGCCTTTAGTCCAGCTTCATAGTCGGCCCAGCTTATCGACGTGCAGGCAAGCAATATTGCGCACGTCAGCAATCGCTGCGCGCGCAAGACGAACCGACTGCTGATCGTCATAATCTCTCCTCGGGTATTCCCGTTGCCCGGCCGCTTTGACGTTCGTGGAGTGTTCCCTCTACCGTGGCGTCGCCTTCGGACAAGGAAGCGTTTACACCGGCTCGAACTTCATCCGCTTTACCTTCTCCATATTCGTGCCTTCGATGCGGATCAAGCGTGTCGGACCGACGCGACTCGGCGAATGCAGGTCGCCTTCGTTGTAGACGTGGGCGACGCCCGGCGTGAGTTTGTATTTGCTCTTGTGCTTGACCTTGCCGGGTTTGTCGACGCTCGCGGGGGT
This sequence comes from uncultured Streptomyces sp., assembly GCA_964510405.1. GTDB lineage: Bacteria > Pseudomonadota > Gammaproteobacteria > Burkholderiales > SG8-41 > PALSA-1004. The sequence continues at coordinate 1,549 of CAZEAX010000664.1, forward strand.
AACCAGTTCCCAATCCGACATCGCGGTTTCGCCGGCGACCTGGCCGTAGATCGCCCACGAATGCGCGTGATCGTGCGGCGAGCTTTCCTTCGGACCTTTGTACTGGTGCGCGAGGATGCAGAAGCCGAGTTCCGGATCTTCGTGCAGGATTTTGCGCTCGGGCGTGGCGTCGTCAAAAGTCGCCTTGATGAAGTCCTGGTCGACCAGCGCTTCCTTCAGGAGCTTGCAGACTTTTTCACGGCCGGCGGGGCCGGGTTCGGTTTTCAAAGCGGTGCGGAAATCGGTTGCGAGCTGGGCAACGGTATGAGCCATGGTGAATCCTCCTTGCTATCGTTAAGTGCATTGCGAAACGAAACTATAACTTATTTTGTGATGGGCAACGTTCGCCCCCCACCCCGGCGGCCCCCTCGCCGATGATGCCGGCTCTCCCCCGCAAGCGGGGGAGGGGGTCGAAGTCAGCCGTCGCGCTTGATCACCGCTTCGATATCCGCCGCCGGGACTTTGATGCTGACGCCGGCACGCTCTTCCTGCAGCAGCATCGGCACCCGCGAATCGCGCGCGGCCCAGCCGCGGGTCAGCGCTTCGGTCATTTCGGCCCGCGTCAATTCCGCGATGCGCATCGGCACTCCGACATCGCGCGCAAGCTCGGTGGCGAGCATCACATCCTTGTGCGCGAGCTTCAGCGCGAAATCCGGCGGATCGAATTCGCCGCGCAGGAATTGCTTGCCGAGGCGGTCGAACGTGCGCTGACGGCCGAGCGAGCATTGGCGCACGGCCGACCACAGCGCGAGCGGTTCGACGCCGGCCTTGACGCC
>CAZEAX010000665.1:0-2358 GCA_964510405.1 uncultured Streptomyces sp.
GGTCTACTAGCGGCGTATGCACGAGCCCTGTCGCCCGATTCATGGATAGTCACCGCGTAACCGCCGGTCTGCCCAGCGCGAATGCTGCGCGCCAAAAGGCAGAACCCGAATGCCGGTAAGAGAGATCATGGCCAAACCTGCAAGCGATATCAAAACGGCGCTCACGCGTTGCGTCCTGTTCAAGACCCTGGCGCCCGGGGCGCTCGGACAACTCGCGGAACGCGCAAAGACGGTCAATGTGCGGCGCGGCGCGCGGATATACGGTGCGGGCGAGCGCTGTCCCGGCGTTTACATCATAGTGAGCGGCCGCGTCATGTTGAGCGTCGGCGCGCAGCCCGCCATGAACAAGGTCATCGACTTGATCGGCACCGGCGGCCATTTCGGCCTCGCCGCGACCATCCTCGACGGTGCACAGAGCGTGGCCGCGGATGCGCTGATCGACAGCGTGCTGATCCTGGCGCCGCGCACCGCTCTGATCGAGACGGCGGCGGAGCATGCAGAACTCGGGTTGCAGATCGCGACGGCGCTCAGCCGCGGCATCGTCAGCCTGACCGACGACATTGAAGCGTATTCGCTGCATTCGGGCCGCCAGCGCGTCGCGAACTACCTGCTGCGAATTGCCGCCGCCAATGCGGCGCGGTCGCGTCCTTTCCCGCTGCCCGCCAAGAAAAGCATCATCGCATCGCGCCTCGGCCTGACGCCGGAATATTTCTCGCGCATGCTGCACGATTTGATCGTCTCGCGCGCGATCGTGGTCGAAGGACGCCAGATCACCATCCTCGATCCGGCTTTGCTGCGCGGCGCCCCCGACGCGGAAGCAGTCGCCGCCTGAAAGTTTGCGGACGTTGCCCGCTATTTTTTTCCGGCGGTAATTTCGTCGTCCATCAGGATGCGATGCGCCGGCCCCTCCAGGTCGTCGAACTGACCCCGGCGCAATGCCCACCAGAACACGCCGCCGATCAGAAATACCAGCACCAGGCTTAACGGTATCAGCAGGTAGACGATATCCATCTTCGCCTACCCTGCGTGCGCGAGCACGGCTGCGCGCGACACTACGGGCAGCGGCGCATGGCGCAGCAGCCGCAGCGCATTGGCTACCACCACGGTGGAGCTCGCCGCCATCCCGACGCCCGCCAGCAACGGCGACACGTAACCGCACGCGGCCAACGGAATCGCCGCCACGTTGTACGCGAACGCCCACCCGAGGTTCTGGCGAATGACGCGCAGGGCCGCGCGCGACTTGCGCACCCCGACAAGCAGCGCGTCGAGCCGGTTCGCCAGCAGGATGACGTCGCTGTTGCCGCACGTGACGGCGGCACCGTCGCCCATCGCGACCGCGACGTTGGCGGCGGCCAGCGCCGCCGCATCGTTGACGCCATCGCCGACCATCGCCACCACCGCGCCACCTGCCTGCAGGCGCTGCACGTAAGCGAGCTTGGCGTCCGGCGTGACGCCGCCCGACCGGGCGGCAATTCCGAGACTGCGCGCCACGTGCGCCACGATTTGCCGGCGATCGCCGGACACTAGATGTACTGTTTTGCCCATGGCGGCGAGCTCATCGACCACCGCACGGGCATGCTCGCGTAGTGGATCGGCAAACGTGAACAGCGCGATCCATCCGGCTTCATCGCCCAGCGCCACCGCCGTCGCATCGTCCGCGAGACCGTCGAGTTCGGATGGCGGAGCGCGCTGACCGAGCGCCGCCACGAACTGTGCACTGCCTATGCGCACGCGTTTGCCATCGCGGGTCGCTTCGACCCCCGCGCCGGGCACGGATGTGCTTTCCGCGTCGCAACGCGAAACCGCTGCTCCCGCGGCCGCGACCAGTGCGCGCGCGATCGGATGATTGGATCCCGTTTCCAGCGCGGCAGCGAGCGCCAGGCACTCGTCCGGCGAGCGCCGGCATCCGTCCGTGGCGAGCGGGATCACTCCGGTCAGCCGCATCGCGCCGGTGGTCAGCGTGCCGGTCTTGTCGAAGACGAAGTCCGTGGCGCGCGCCAGGTTCTCGATGGCGTCGCCACGCGTAATCAACACGCCATGCTCGTGCAGCGCGCCGGTCGCCGCGGCAATCGCGGCCGGGGTGGCCAGCGACAATGCACACGGACAACTCACGACCAGCACCGCGACCGTAATCCACAGCGCGCGCGCCGGATCGACCTGATACCAGAGTACCGCCACCACGGCGGCTACCGCGAGCAAGGCGAGCACAAAATGCTGCGCCACCCGGTCGGCGCTGCGCGCGATGCGCGGCCGCTCGGCGACGGCGCGATCGAGGAGCCGTAGTATGCCGGCGAGCACGGTGTCCCTGCCGACGCGCGTGACCCGCATCACGAGCGGGCTGCCGAGATTGAACGAGCT
>CAZEAX010000666.1:0-2355 GCA_964510405.1 uncultured Streptomyces sp.
ATGGTCAGGATGCCGATCGAGAGGTCGATGGTGGCAAATATCCGCGTGCGCACCGCCGGGTCGTCGGATGCGGCGGCCACGATATTCGCCTGCTGGAAATACAGAAACGTGCCGGCGAGCGACAGCAGGAACACCCACGTGGCGATGCCGCCGAGGTACGGCGAGCGGAGCACCATGACAATTCCGTCGAGCCAGCCACCACCGAGTGCCGCGGGGTGTTCGTTGCGCGCCGATTGCACGGGTATTGCGTCCGTCGTCAGCGATTTTAACCGCGGCGCGGCAGCCTCGAGGCGATGCGCGCACAACACGGCCAGCTCCAGCAGGACAGCGGCGACGATGAGCAGATTCACCGGGCCGAGCGGCACGGCGAGCCATACGGTCACGGCGGGGCCCGTCAGCGCGCCGGCCGAGCCGCCCGCCGCGATAAAACCGAACAAACGCTTGCCTTGCTCGCTCGCAAAGAGATCGGCCATGAACGACCAGAATACCGAAACGGCAAACAGGTTGAACACGCTGATCCACACGAAAAACACGCGCGCGACGAGCGCCTTCTCGATGTCAAAGTGCAGCAACAACCAGAAAATCGCGATGTTGGCGACGAAGAAGTGGTAGACGAGCGGGACGAAGCGCGCGCGCGGCAAACGCGAGACCATCGCGCCGAATATCGGAACGGCGGCAAGCATCACGACGAAAGTGGCGGTGAAAAGCCACGGCAGGTTTTTGACGCCTCCCGCGATACCCATTTCGTCGCGCAACGGCCGCAGCACGTAGTACCCCGCAAGCAGGCAGAAAAAATAGGCGAAAGACCACGCGAGTGCGCGTCCTTCACCGGCGCGGATCGATACCAGGCGCGCCAGCCAGGGGTGCATCACGGTGCCATTCATCGGCGGGCTCCGCTATTTAAAATCGGCGGGTGGCGGTGCCGGCGGCTGATCACGATTGTTCCAGCGACTGTCGTACGGCATGCCTTTGGCGGGTTCATCTTCGATCTCCAGGGTGGCGTAATCAGGGTGCGCAGGACGGAGGTGGCATTTTCCAGGAGCGGTGCGTCCACACCTTAATCATCCCGATAGCGTTGTGCAAGTTCGGCGCGGTCTATTTGAGCGCAGTCACTTAGGCTTAAAATAGACCTAATTTGCTGGATTGCACCATAATCAGGCACAGGAACTTATTTTAGTTCGAGAATCACGATATGTATAACATAAATATATGAAAAAATTATATAATATGTTTAGAATCGAACTTGCATAGAATCCGGTTGTCAGATCGACTAGAGTTCGTAGTAGGTTGTAAATGATGTATTGCAACATATTTATTATGTTTGAAAGGCGCGCCCCATGATCGACCTATTATTTTCGGCGAGACAGGCATTGAGCCTAATCGGACTGACGATGGCATAGGATGGGTACCCAAACGGTAGTTCAAAAATTATCGTCGGTGCAGCGGCCCGAATTATTCCGGCACCTTAAGACGTTGCCCGCGGAGGACCGGCGACTGCGGTTCGGCGCTTACATGATGGATGCCGCGCTCGAGCACTATGTGAACCGCATCGACTTTACCCACGACAAGGTATTCGGTATTTTCGGCCGCGACATGTCATTGGTCGGGATGGCGCATCTGGCGCTGGATCGAGAGCATCACTATGCCGAACTCGGCCTGAGCGTCGAACCCGCGTACCGCGGCAACGGTTACGGGCTTGCGCTGCTCAATCGAGGAAAACTGAGCGCGGTGACGCGCGGCTACACGACGTTGTTCATGCACTGCCTCGCGGAAAACCAGATCATGATCCATCTCGCGCGCAAAGCCGGTCTGAAAATCGTCACCGAGCAGGGCGAAGTCGACGCGCATCTGCAGCTCGAGGCGACGAGTCATGCCGCGGTCGCACGCGAAGTCATCGAAGACCAGATCGCGCTCGCCGATTTGCTGTTCAAACAGCAGTTTCAGTGGCTGTTCAAGCGGCCGCACGCGGCCTGATCTCTTCTTTCCCGGACTGTTGACCACGCGGGCGGCGCGCCCGATACTGTCGGCCATTCCAGTCAGGAGGGGGCGATGAAGGTCGAAAAGCGCGCGTTGACGGCATTGTCCGTCATTTTTTTTTCGCTCTACCTGAGCGAGGTTTCGGCCCAGCAGTATCCGAGCAAGCCCGTACGGGTCATCGTTCCGTTCGGCGCCGGCGGGCCGGCCGATATTTATGCGCGCTATCTTGCGCAAAGGCTCCAGGAACCCATGGGCCAGTCTTTCGTCATCGACGACCGGCCCGGCGCCGGTTCCATCATCGGCACGGACCTCGTGGCGAAGTCGCCCGCTGACGGCTATACGCTGCTGCTGATGTCCAACACGCACACGGTAAACGAG
>CAZEAX010000667.1:0-2347 GCA_964510405.1 uncultured Streptomyces sp.
CTTGATGCGCTGGGCGCCGCGGAGGGTTTTGCTCTGCAATTGCACGGCGATTCCGACAGGAGTGATGGTGAGTCGATGACCTCCTTCCCTGCGAAAACCGCAATCGATAGCTCCGCCCTCGCCGCCCCCGTGCTGCTTCGCGTTGCAGACATCAAGGTAAAGGCACTCCTCGCCGAGGCCATTGCAGCCGAGGGCCTCCGCCTCCAAATCGTAGCAGACGACGAGGAACTGCCGGGCAGGATACTCGCCGATCGCCCCTCTCTCGTCATAGTCGAGCACGATCCGCCACGCGTCGACGGCGTCGAGATGGTGCGTGCCGTCCGCCGGAGCGAGGCAACCGGTGCGATTCAGATTCCGATCGTGATCGTTGCAACCGACGATCACCCGCCGGACGCAGACCGCGGCGGCGCCACCGACTGGCTGGTCGCGCCTTTCAGCATGAGCTATGCCCGCACCAAAATCCGGGCGTGGGTACTGCGTGCCGCAACCCGCTGGATCAGGGCCCAATTACCCGTTGATGAGCGCAAGCGCCTGGGCGCCCTGCATGAACTGGCGATTCTCGATACGCCGTCGGAAGAACGCTTCGACCGCGTGACGCGAATCGCCGCCGCCGCTTTCAACGTTCCCATCGTGCTTGTCAACCTCGTCGACAAAGACCGGCAGTGGTTCAAATCCTGTTATGGCGTACCCATACGCGAGACTGAACGCGACCTCGCTTTTTGCGCGCATGTGGTACAAACGGGAAAGGAAATGGTTGTGCCGGACACACTGCTGGATGACCGCTTCGCCGAAAATCCGCTCGTACTGAACGAGCCGCGGATTCGTTTCTATGCGGGGGCGCCGCTTATTCTCGACAACGGCAGTTGTATCGGGACGCTCTGCCTTATCGATACCCGTCCGCGCGAGCTTGGTCGCAATGAGCTGGCGATGCTGCGTGACCTGCGCGATATTGTGATAGCTGAAATCAGGAGCGGGCGGGCTTGACGGCCAGTATCATCGGACGACTATTTGATCCATATCACGCCCCGACCTGGAAGTCTGGTTTAGCTTCAAAATTTTCCGCGCATTTCCCCGGTCGCCCTTTTGCGCACGTCCGGTCCGACGATGCCGAGAAACCAGAAATCAAGACGCCACTGAAGCAGAAACCGGTCGTGACTTGTTAGCCGGAAAAGGGAGGAAGCATGAAGGTTTATCAACGATTGGCCCACGCATTCGCCGCGGAAGGCGTGACCACCATCTTCGGCATGATGGGCCACACGACCATGCACTGGGCGGACGAACTCCACAAGGTTGGCGTCAGGAAGCTCGAAGTTCGCCACGAGGGCTTCGGGCTCGGCATGGCTGACGGTTGGGCGCGGGCAACTCACACCACCGCCGTCGCCCACGCAACCGGCGGCCCCGGCGTGACCCAGCTCGCCACCGCGCTCGTCACCGCAAGCCGCGCCGCGTCGCCTGTCGTTGTCTTCACCGGCGACAGCGGGACAACCGACTACGAGAACGCACAGTATTTCAATCCGGGGCGATTCGCCGCCGCCTGCGAATCCGGATTCGTGCGCGTCGATTCGCCCGACGTCGCGGATGAAGCCGTGCGCATGTCATTCTACCGGGCGAAACTCGAATCGCGCCCGATCATGCTCAGCGCCCCGCTGGACATCCAGCTGCTGCCGTTCGAGGACGACGACCCTTACGTGCCGTCTACCAGGTATTTCGGGGCGCAACGCGCCGTTGCGCCCGACGCTGAAATGCTCGAACGGGCGGCCGACATCATCGCCGGCAGCAGCAAGCCCGTGATTATCGTCGGGCGCGGCGCCATGTGGTCGGGCGCGGGCGAAGCGGTGCTGAAACTGGGCAACCGCATCGGTGCGCTGATAGGCACCTCACTGAGAGCGAAGAACTGGCTGAGCGACGCCGACTATCATGTCGGGGTTGCCGGGCAATACGGAACGCGCATGTCGATGGAACTTTTCGCAGACGCCGATTGCGTGATCGCCGCAGGCGCGAGCATGAACCGCTACACGACGTCGAACGGCTACCTCTTTCCCGACGCGCGCGTCGTGCACCTCGATCCCAAGCCGCACGTCATGATGGGCGGCGGGCGCGGTGCGGATTGCTATGTGCAGTCCGATGCGCGTTTGGGGCTCGAGGCTCTCGAAAGCCTGCTCGCCAGGCGCTCGGTAAAAATTACGGGCTACCGCACTCCCGACGTGAAGACCCAACTCGCGCACAATTTCGCCGACCGCGCTGAATTCCTCGTCGAGCCCGGCGCCGTCGACCCGCGCGCCGCATGCACGCTCCTCGATGAAATGGTGCCTCCGCACGTGAACCTGTGCACGTCCAGCGGCGCGGT
>CAZEAX010000668.1:0-2345 GCA_964510405.1 uncultured Streptomyces sp.
CCTGCGTCGGCCGCATCCGTTATCTCGGCGTGCTCTTATACGACGCCGACCGCATCCAGGAAGCCGCGAGCGTCGAGCACGATCGCGATCTGTACAACGCGCAACTCGGCATCTTCCTCGACCCGAACGAAGCCGAAGTGATCAAGCAGGCGAAGATCGACGGCATCCCCGACAAATGGATGGAAGCGGCGCGCAACAGCCCGGTTTACAAGATGGCGGTGCAATGGAAGGTCGCATTGCCGCTGCATCCCGAATACCGCACGCTGCCGATGGTCTGGTACGTGCCGCCGCTCTCGCCGATCAGCGCCGCTGCCAACGCAGGGCACGTCGGCACGAACGGGGAAATCCCGGACGTCAGCCAGTTGCGCATACCGGTCAAGTATCTGGCCAACCTGCTGACCGCCGGCGACACGGCACCCGTGGTGAGCGCATTGGAGCGCATGCTGGCCATGCGGGCCTACCAGCGCGCGAAGCACGTGGACCAGCGCATCAACACCGAAGTGCTGGCGCAGGTCGGCATGACGCAGGCGGAGGTCGAGGAGATGTACCGCGTCATGGCGATCGCCAATTACGAAGACCGTTTCGTGATTCCTAGCACGCACCGCGAGTACGCCGAGAACACGTTCAACGTGCGCGGCAGTTGCGGCTTTTCGTTCGGTAACGGTTGCTCGGAAGGCACCGGCGAAACAAGCCTCTTCGGCAGCGAGAAGAAACGCACCATACCCATCAAGCTGGAGGTTTGATCATGCTGGGAGTCTCTAAACCTGCAACGGCTTCCGGCACGCTGCGCGTGCTGGCGGCGCTCCTGAGCTATCCCGACGCCGGGATGCGCGGGTATTTGCCCGAAATGCGCGAGGTCCTGCGCGGCGAATCCGCGCTGCCCGCTGCGCGCCAGGCGGAAATCGACGCATTGATCGGGTCGCTCGCGGCCGCCGATCAACTCGAGGTCGAGGCCGATTACGTCGAACTGTTCGATCGCGGCCGCGGCACCTCGCTGCATCTCTTCGAGCATGTGCACGGCGATTCGCGCGACCGGGGTCCCGCGATGATCGATCTTGCGCAGACTTATGAAAAAGCGGGGCTGTACCTCGCGCCGGGCGAGTTGCCTGACTATCTGCCCGCCGTGCTGGAGTTCGTTTCCACCCAGCCCGCGCGCGAGTCGGCCGCGTTTCTCGGGGAGATGGCGCACATTTTCACGGCCATCTTCAGCGCGCTGTGTGAGCGTGCGAGCGCGTACGCGAGCGTACTCGGTGCGTTGCTGGAACTGGCCGGCGAAAAAGCGCAGGCCGTCGCGCTGGCGGCCGAACCTTCGCTCGATGAAAGCTGGGTCGAACCGCCGGTGTTCGACGGCTGCTCGACCAAGGGGCAGGCGAAGCCCGGCCAGCCGCAGCCGATCCATATCGTCCGCAAAAGCGCCAACTCAGGAGCGGCCCTATGAACGCGTTCGAATCCTATCTGCACACTTTCCTGTTCGGCTACTACCCGTACATCTGCATGGTCGTGTTTCTCGCGGGCAGCCTCGCGCGGTTCGACCGCGACCAATACACGTGGAAAAGCGATTCGTCGCAGATGCTGCGCGCCGGTACATTGCGCTGGGGCAGCAATCTTTTTCACATCGGCATCCTGTTTTTGTTCTTCGGGCACTTCGTGGGCCTGTTGACGCCGCACTGGGTCTACGAGCCGTTCATCACGCCGGCCAACAAACAGTTGCTCGCCATCGTCGCGGGCGGCATCGCCGGCTTCACATGTTTCATCGGACTCACCCTGCTGATCTACCGCCGGATGTTCGATCCCCGCATCCGCCTGACGAGCCATCGCACCGATCTCGCCATCCTGATCATCTTGTGGGTGCAGTTGAGCCTCGGCCTGATCACGCTGCCGTTTTCGCTGTCGCATTCCGACGGCAGCGTGATGCTGGTGCTCGCCGACTGGGCGCAGCGCGTCATGACCTTCCGTGCGAGCGGCGCCGACGCATTGATCGCGCTCGCGTGGCCGTACAAAGTGCACCTCGTGCTGGGCATGACGATTTTCCTGCTGTTTCCGTTCAGCCGGCTGGTGCACGTGTGGAGCGGATTTGCCTCGGTCGCGTACTTGTTCCGGCCATACCAGGTGGTGCGCAGCCGCCGCTTGAACCTGCCGGCCGGCCACAACGAGCCGCGTGCGCGCATCTGAACCTGGATCGGGAGAATTTCATGACCATGAACGCTGCAATCTCTCACGCCGTGGCGAGCATCAACGGCGTTCCGCTGCACGCACCTGACGACGCACTGTCACCTGAAGAACTGCGCCAGCGCGCGTGCACCGAATTGCTGCGCCAGGCCGCGCAGTCTGCCGGCTTGCTGGCG
>CAZEAX010000669.1:0-2342 GCA_964510405.1 uncultured Streptomyces sp.
GACCGGCAAGGACCTGCTCGAGCGCATGAAGCGCGATCCCGCGTCGTTGAGCATCTCCATCGCAGCCGCGCTCGGCAATGCGAACCACATCGCGGCCAGCCTGGTCGGCAAGGCGGTCGGCGCGGATCCGAAAAAGTTCCGGATCGCCGTGTTCAATTCGAGCGGCGAATCGATCACCGCGGTGCTCGGCGGTCACGTCGAACTCGCGGTCACGACCACCGGTCTCGTCGCAGGGCACATCCAGGCCGGACGCATCCGCGTCATTGCCGTCGCCTCCGAGAAGCGCCTGCCCGGCGCGCTCGCGCAAACGCCGACGTGGCGCGAGCAGGGCGTCGACGTCGTCTTCAGCAGCTGGCGTGCGCTGATCGGGCCGCGCGGCATGACCCCGGAGCAGGTCGCCTACTGGGACGGACTGATGGCGAAAGTGTCGACGCAGGACGAATGGCTGCACGACCTCGACCAGAATGCGCTCACGCCCGCGTACATGAACTCCGAGGCGACGAAGAAGCTGTTCGCTCAGCAGGCGGAAACGCTGCGCGGGATCCTGACCGATCTCGGGCTCGCGCGCTAGAACGGTGCGCTACGCAAATTATTTTCGTCATTCCCGCGTAGGTGCGTATCCCCTTCCCCCGCTTGCGGGGGAAGGTAGGATGGGGGCGATTCCCTTCTGGGTCCCCGCCTTCGCGAGGACGACGAGCCTTTTTCAAGCCGTTGCTTTCGCACTCGGCGCCGCGTCCCTGGCAGGCGCGCAATCCTATCCGGTAAAGCCCGTGCGCATCGTCACCAACGAAGCAGGAGCGGGACTCGATTTCGCATTGCGTCTGATTACGCCGGGACTTTCCACGGCGCTCGGCCAGCAGGTGATCGTCGACAATCGCGGCGGCGGCGGGGGCGTGATTGCCGCGGACATCGTCGCGAAAGCGAATCCCGACGGCTACACGCTGCTCTACTACAGCAACGGCCTGTGGACGCTGCCGCTCTTGCAGAAGGTGCCGTACGATCCGCTGCGCGACTTTGCGCCCGTCACGCTGGCGGCGACTTCGCCGAACATACTCGTCGTGCATCCGGCGCTGCCCGTGAATTCCGTCGCCGAACTGATCGCGCTCGCGAAAGCGAAGCCCGGCACGCTGAACTACGCGTCGGGCGGACGCGGCGCGCCGACGCACCTGTCGGCGGAGTTGTTCAAGTACATGGCCGGTGTCGACATCGTGCACATTCCGTACAAAGGCAGCGGGCCGGCGCTGATCTCGCTGATCGGCGGCCACGAGCAGTTGATGTTCACGGTCGCGGTCGGCGGGCTCGTGCACGTGAAGGCGGGGCGCTTGAAACCGCTTGCGGTGACGAGTGCGAAACCCTCGGCGCTGCTGCCGGGACTGCCGACCGTCGCCGCTTCCGGACTGCCCGGCTATGAATCGGTGTCTATCCAGGGCTTGTTTTCGCCGGCGAAGACGCCGGCTGCGGTCGTGCAGAGATTGCAGCAGGAAGTCGCGCGCGTCGTCGCGCGAGCGGATGTGAAAGAGAAGTTTTTCAACGCCGGCACCGAAGTCGCAGGCAGCTCGCCGGCGGAACTGGCGGCGGCGGTGCAGGCAGACATGACGGCGATGGGGAAGGTGATCAAGGCGGCGGGCATCCGCGCTGACTGATGCTCAAGCGCGATTTGCGCGACAATCCGAGCGGAATTCAAATATTCATTCAAAGGGAGAAAGAAAATGGCGGCGCTACTGAAGAATGCAGTCAAAGAGATGATGAAAGAAGGCAAGGTTGCGCTCGGCATGATCGCGCGCGTCGCGCGCTCGGGCGACATCGCGCGGATTGCGAAGACGACGGGCCACGATTTCGTGTTCGTCGACGGCCAGCACGCGCTGTATTCCGTCGAGACGACGGGCCACATCGCGCAGGCGGCTCTCGGCTGCGGCGTGGTGCCGATGGCACGCGTCAGAAGCTGCGACGATCCCGATACGCAGGTCCTGCTCGACAACGGCATCATGGGCATCGTATTTCCCGACATCAACACGGCGGCCGAAGCGAAGCGCGCGGTCGACCGCGCGAAGTTTCCGCCGATCGGCAAGCGCTCGGTTTCCGGCAGCTACACGATGTTCGACTTTCGCGCGGTGTCGACCGGCGACGCGGTCGCCACGCTCAACGAAGCGACACTCGTCGTCTGCATGATCGAAACGCAGGAGGGGCTCGACAACGTCGAAGCGATTGCGGCAGTCGAGGGCGTCGATGTCGTTCACGTCGGCTCGAACGATCTGATGACTTCGCTGGGAAAACCCGGCCAGTACGGGACACCGACGCACATTGCCGCGCTCGATAAAGTGTTCGCGGCGGCGAAGAAGCAC
>CAZEAX010000670.1:0-2328 GCA_964510405.1 uncultured Streptomyces sp.
GTGCCCATGGCGCTGATGCGGTCGAGCACCAGTTGTTTGGCCCCGTCGCCGATGGCGAGCATGGCGATCACGGAGGCGACACCGATCACGATGCCGAGCAGCGTCAACACCGTGCGAAAGAGGTTAGCCCGCAGAGCGCGCACGCCGGTCTTCGCCGCCTCCAGCGCGCCGACGACGAAGGAAGCGCCGCCTTCATGCTGCGGCTGTGCGATTTCCGGCGCAGCCGTAGGGGCTGACGATTGCGGTCCGCTATCGCTGACGATTCTGCCGTCCTTGATTTCGATGATGCGTTTCGCCTGCGCGGCAATGTCATGCGCGTGCGTGATGAGGATGACGGTATGTCCGCGGCGCGACAGGTCGGAGAGCAGCGCCATCACTTCGACGCCGCTCTTGCTGTCGAGCGCGCCGGTCGGCTCGTCGGCGAGGACGATGCGTCCGCCATTCATCAGCGCGCGCGCGATCGAGACGCGCTGCTGCTGCCCCCCGGAAAGCTGGGTGGGCCGATATCCAAGACGTTCTCCCAGGCCGAGCGAATTGAGCAGCTCGCGCGCACGCGCGCCGCGCTCCGCGGGCGGCATGCCCGAATAGACGGCGGGCACTTCGACATTCTCGAGCGCGGATACGGTGCCGATCAGGTTGTAGCTCTGGAACACGAAGCCGAAATCCTCGCGGCGCAGCCGCGCCAGTTCGTCGCGCCCGAAGCCGGACACGTCCGCGCCCTTGAAGTGGTAGGTGCCGGTAGTGGGCCGGTCGAGGCAGCCGAGGATATTCATCAGCGTCGTTTTGCCCGAACCCGAAGCGCCGATGATAGCGACGTATTCACCAGCATAAATCTTGAGACTGATGCCGTGAAGTATCTGGACGTCGAGCTCGCCGCTGCGGAAAGTCTTGGTGATATCGATCAGTTCGATCAGCGGGTCGGCCGGACTGCCGGGTACGGCGGGCGGTGTCGCGCTCGCGAGAACGCCGGGCGGCACGTCCGTTTTCAAGGGCGACCGCCGCCCTTGGCCGCATTCGGCGCCAGTGCGCTGGCGGCAGGTGCCGGTGCGGCTGTGGCAGTCGACCTGGTTCCGATCACGACCTTCTCACCGGGCTCGAGGCCGGAGACGATCTGTGCCGAGACGCGGTTCATCACGCCGACTTTCACTTCGCGTTCTTCGACCTTGCCACTGGCACCGACTACGCTCACGAGCGCGCGTCCGCTGGCGAATTGATTGCGCGGATCGATACCCGTGGCCCGCTCGCCTTTTGGGCTGCCCGCGGCGCCCGCACCGGCACCGGGGACGCGGGGGACGCGCGGTTCGCCTTCCGCCGCTATCGGATGCAGCGCGGTGAGCGGCACCAGCACCGCGTCCTTCGCGCTCGAGGCGACGAAGAACACCTGCGCCGTCATTTGCGTCATGAGTATCTGGTCGGGGTTGGGCACTTCGAACAACGCATCGTAGAGCACGACGTTGTTCACCACTGTAGGGGTCGGCGGAATCTGGCGCAGTTTGCCGTAGAAGCGCCGGTTGTTGCCGCCCAGTGTCGTGAAGTAGACGTCCATGCCGATGCGGAGCTTGGGCACGTCGGCCTCCGAAACCTGGGCCTCGACCGTCATGATCGACAGATCGGCGATGCGCATGACGATGGGCGCCTGCTGATTTGCGTTCAGCGTCTGGCCGAGCTTCGCGGCCTGCGAGACGACGGTACCCGCAATCGGCGCGTAGATCTTGGTGTAGCCGAGGTTCGCCTCGTCGCCGCGCAAAGTCGATTCGGTCTGCTCCATCTGCGCCTTGATGGCGTTGATCTGGGCCACGGCCGACTTCTGGGTCGCCTCGGCAATCTGCAGAAGATCGGCCGACGTTGCATTCTCGCGGTTGAGGTTTTGCTGGCGCGTGTACTGAAGTTCGGCGAGTGCGAGCTGCGCCTGCTTGTCGGCGAGCTGCGCTTTCTGGTTGAGCAATTGCGCCTGATCGCCGTCGACTTTGGCCTGGTAGACCGAGGGATCGATTTCGGCGAGCAGGTCCTTGGCCTTGACGAGGGCGCCGATGTCCACAGTGAGCTTCTTCAGCTGTCCGGAGACCTGGGTGCCGACGTCCACGAATTCCTTCGGCTGCAGCGTGCCGGTTGCGGTAACCGTGTCTTCGACGTTGCCGCGCGTGACGGTAGCGGTCAGCATGGTGCTTGCCGAGCTGTCTGCGGCAAACCACGTCTGCCATGCGTAATAACCGCCGCCGGCCAGCAATGCGCAGCCGGCAAGCGCCAGCGCAAACGGACGCAGCTGCCGCATTTGCGACGCAACGCGGTCCGGCTTGGCGGGAGGTGTATGTGAACCTGCCTGCGCGG
>CAZEAX010000671.1:0-2321 GCA_964510405.1 uncultured Streptomyces sp.
GATTTAAGGGGCCCGCCGATTTCTGCGTGGTGCCGATGGCCAACGGCACGCTCGTCGTCGTGCCGGACCTCGTCAAGAGCGAACTGCGCTTCATCAAGCTCGCGAAATGACGATGGCGGTGAAGCACGACATCATCATCACGGCGGCGGGCCACAAGGGCACGCTCGAGCGGCTGACGCAGGAATTTTCCGCGGTCAAATTATTCGCGGCCGCGGATCGCGCTACCGCGTTGAAGGAGGCCGCGCCGAAAGTGCGCGGGCTCGCGCATAGCGGGCACGCGAACGTGGACGCGGCACTGATGGATGCGCTGCCTAAACTGGAGATCATCGCCAATTTCGGCGTCGGGGTCGACCAGATCGATCTCGAGCACGCCAAAAAACGCGGCATAGTCGTCACCAACACCGCCGGCGCGCTGAACGAGTGCGTCGCGGATTGCGCGATGGGGCTGGTGTTGAATACGCTGCGCAAGCTGCCGCAGGCGGACGCCTATTTGCGCGCGGGCGAGTGGCAGTCGAAAGGGACGTATCCGCTGACCACTTCGATCGGCGGCAAAACGCTCGGCATCCTGGGGCTCGGTCGCATCGGTGAAGAGATCGCGAAACGCGCGCTGGCGTTCGGGATGAAAATCCGCTATCACAATCGCCACAAAAAAGACGTGCCGTACGCGTACGACCCGGATGCGGTCGCACTGGCAAAAAATTCCGACGTGCTGCTGGTGATAACGCCCGGCGGCGCTGAAACCGACAAGCTCGTCAATGCAGCTGTGCTGGATGCGCTGGGGCCGCAGGGTTACCTCGTCAACGTGGCGCGCGGCTCGGTGGTGGATGAGCCGGTGTTGCTGCGCTATTTGCAGGAAAAGAAAATTGCTGGTGCGGGGCTTGACGTGTTCGAGCACGAACCCAAGGTGCCGCCGGAATTTTTCACGCTCGACAACGCGGTGCTGACGCCGCACGTCGCGAGCGCCACCAACGAGACGCGCACGGCGATGGGCAACCTGCAGATCGAAAATCTGCATTTGCATTTCGCGGGCAAGCCGGTGAAAACGCCGGTGGTGTGATTCCGGGCACGGGCAGTCGCCTGCCGATTCGTCCGTGCCAGCGCTTCGTCAGGAATCGGTGTCGTCCTTCTGTGTCCGCACGATCCACACCGACAGCGCGCCCATTGCTACGGCAACGACGCCAAGAAATGTCCAAAACATCGCATAACCCCTGGCGTCGGCGATTTGCGCCGAATCCGTCATTTCACTTGCAGCATTGAGTCCGAATCCTGCGACGCAAAAGCAGACCGCGGCGAAGATTGCGGCTATCACGATGGTCATCCGGGCGGAGATCTTCAACCGTTTTTCCTGTGATTGCGAAGCGGCCTGTCCGCTGCAACGGATGAGTCGGCGCGCTGCGATGCGTCGGTCGACGCCATCTCAGAATTTCTCCTGCCCGCGAACTCTGGTTTCATCGGGAAAGTCGCGATAAAGCGCAAAGAAGATGTCTTGCACCTTCGAATTCACCACGTGGTGCAGGCTTTCTACCGGATCGGCACGCGAGGAAACGTTGTCAAACGCCAGCTGCATCTGCGACAGGTTCTCGAATTCGATAGTAATGTGGAAATCGCGGAGCTGCGGGGGCTTAAAGCCGAGCTTTGCTCTGGTGATGCGATAGCCAAGAAGCAGGCGCTGCTCCCGCAGATGATCGAGATAACCGCGCACGCCCTGCACGAATTCCAGGTCGTGTACCCCGGGTTTGAGATTGCACCAGATGTGGTAAATGTCCAATTGCTTCTCCTGTGTGTCAGGATCGCCCGAGGCATGCTCTTTCCGACGCCGAACGTCTAAGGTCAGGGGCGCTGTTCTTGCGTACCCTGCACCGATTAGTTAGCGGACTTTTTCTTTTCTTCACGACCCTTAATCCAGCCACCTAGCACGGACAAAATGCCTAATCCAAACCACCACAACGCGGCACGTCGACCATCTCCGTAAATGGTTTCGAGTTGCACCTTGGCTTCTACTGCTTTGTCACGCAACCCAATATCCTGTTCAGTCGGACAATACGGCTTCCTTACTCCATTGTGGTCAAAATATTGCACCAACTTTCCGGTGCCCGTGAAAGCTATCGATGCCAGTATCCGACTGCTTTTTTCCCGTTTTTCTGGAGGCAGCGTAGAGCCCCAATTGTCTGGCAAATTTTGTATCTGCGACTTAAGTGGTTCCGTTAGAAAAGTTGTTGACGCGACGTTTTTCGACATTTGAGAGTTCCACAACAAGAGCGTACCCATAGCAATGCATGCAAGACTCCCACCTAACACCATTCGGATAGCCTTTTTCTTGT
>CAZEAX010000672.1:0-2311 GCA_964510405.1 uncultured Streptomyces sp.
CACAGCGCCGCGGCTTCGTCGAAGCGCCCGAGATCCATCACGACTGACGCGAGATTGCATCGCGCCAGCAGGAAATCCGGTGCCATGCGAACGCACTCGCGATACTCGCGCTCGGCGTCCTCGAATTGCATCGATGTATGAAGCACGCATGCAAGGCTGTTGCGCGCATCGACCTGCTGGGGATCGAGCGCGACTGCCCGGCGGAAACTGGCGAGCGCGTCGGCGGGGCGCTGGCGGTCGCGCTGCACGTTGCCAAGGTTGAACCACACCAAAGCCGCCTGCGGAAAACGCGCCGCGAGTTTCTGCAATTGTTCTTCCGCGAGATCGAGTTTGCCCTGCATTGCGAGCGAATTCGCGGCGCCGAGCGGAAATTGCAATGCGCGTGGATCGAGGCGGCTCGCCTTGCGGAAAGTTTCGCGCGCTTCGTCGTAACGCCTGAGCATGAAGTACGCTTGCGCAAGATTGCCGACGACCGCGGGACTATTGCGCTTTTGCTGCGCCGCGCGTTGCAAATACTCGAACGCAGGCTCCGCTTGCCCGGCTTGCAAAAGTGTTGCGCCGTATAAGTTCAAAGCGTCCGGATCGTTCGGTGCAATGGCGAGCGCGCGCTGGAAGGCGGTTTTGGCGGCGTTGATGTTTCCCTGCCGGTGGGCCTCCAGACCGGCTTCCAGCATGGATCGTAATAATCGGGGGTCGGACATGGGGTGATTATAACAGCTTGAATAAGAACCGGTTTTTATCGCTCTTGGCGATCGAATCAGGCATCGAGTGAATTTGGCGGGGCGGGTTTGGGCCAGCTGCTCGTCAGGCGATGAAATGAGTGTTGTATCGGTGCAACAAAATGGCCCTCTAAAGGGCTGAAAAACCAAATTTATGTTGAGTCGGGGGTATCCGGCTCGTCATACTTCACGTAACCCTTCGACTTGGGGGGAGCGTCGCGGTCCCGAAAGGGGTAACAAAATTCCGGGACCGACGGCATCTAAAACTGAACAGGAGAATTTTGAATGAACAAGAAACTGATGACACTGGCTGTAGCGGGCGCCTTCGCGGCCCCGGCGGCAGCTTTTGCGCAGGCGAGCAACGTGCAGATTTTCGGCACGATCTATGTGGAATACGCCTACGCCAAGCAAGGCCCGTTGGGCGCCGGCGCGGCTGCCGGCAGCGCTCCTGCCGGTGCGTTGAATGGCGGCGACCAGATCAACGTCGACGTCATGCAAGACCCGGGTTCTGAAATCGGCGTCAAGGGCGAAGAAGCCCTCGGCGGCGGTATGTCGGCCTGGTTCCAGTGCACGAGCACTGCGGATGTCAAGAATTCGGCGACCGCCGGCTTCTGCAGCCGCAATAGCGCGATCGGTGTCAAAGGTTCATTCGGTAACGTGTACGCCGGTAACTGGGACATGCCGATGAAGAAATCCGCCGGCACCGCGCGTATCACGTCTGACACCGGTATCTGGGGCGTGGGCCGCATGCTCTACGGCGATTCGAGCACGTTCACCGCCAACAACACGATCGGTGGCGCGCCGGCAGTAAATGCGGCTTCCGCTATCGCGTTCAGCCGCCGTCAGGGCAACTCGCTGTTCTACGATAGCCCGAATTTCAGCGGCTTCCAGGTTTCGGGCGGCATCAGCACCACGGGTGCCAGCGCGGCCGCACTTACGCAGACCACCACCGCGTCGGGCGCCAAGCCGCGCGTATGGGGCGTATCCGGCACGTACACCAACGGCCCGCTCTACCTGACGTTGGCCTATGAGAACCACACGAACTTCAGCGCGAACAACGCCGCGATCAACCCGTATTCCGGCACCGACACCGGCTGGCATGCGGGTGGTGCGTATCAGTTCGGCCCGGTCAAAGTGGGCCTGCTGTATGTGAGCCGCAAATACGACATGTCTGCGGACGGCACGACCAACCTGAAAGTCAACGCCTGGAACCTGGCGGGTGAGTGGGCGATTCAAGGCCCGCACGCCCTGCGTGGCGGTTACACCAGAGCGCAAAACACCACGGGCAATGCGGGCGCGGGTGCAGGCGGTGCGTTCACCTTCGGCAGCTCGGCGGGTGGCGGACTTACCGCCAACGGCGGCGCGGGTTCCACGGGTGGCAACATCTGGCAGGTTCAGTATGTGTACAACGCGTCGAAGCGCACGGAGTTCACGGTTGGCTACGTGGCCCTGCAGAACGACGCGAACTCGCGCTACACGCTGGGCGGTCTGAGCTCCGGCACGATTCAGGCGGGCCAGAACCAGAGCGCGTTTGCAGTCAGCATGAAAAACACGTTCTAATCTGTTGCATCAGGCAATATGAAAACGGGCGC
>CAZEAX010000673.1:0-2299 GCA_964510405.1 uncultured Streptomyces sp.
TTGATGGCTGGGCGGCGCAACGATGTCAGCTGTCTGGTGACCATCGCCGCGCCGCTCGACACCAACGCGTGGACTGACGCCTTGCACGTCTCGCGTCTCGATCTTTCTCTGAACCCGGTCGATGCCGCCGACAAGTTGCGCGATGTGCGCCAGACGCATTTCAGAGGCCTGCGCGACAACCTCGTGCCCGCGTCGACGTCGCAGCGGTTTTTCGAGGGCGTGCCAGGCGCGAAGATCGTTGACAAAGCAAGCTTCGACCATCGCTGCTGCTGGAGCGATGAGTGGAAGGAACTGCGCCGCGCTTCCTGCCTGGCGCAATAAGGCGCGCGGGGAGGGGGCCTCGCCGTTGCGCCGCTTTAGCGGAACATCGGGATCTGTATCGTGATCGACTGAATCAAGGAGTCGAGACCGCCGCCGGATTGCAGGAATATCGGGGTCTCTTTCAATAATTGCAGCGGGTCTTCGCCGGGCTTGGGCTTGTCAGGCGCGAAGGCGGTTTGATTCTTTTTGACGTCGAGTTCGCGTTCCATTTGCGTGAGCTTGATGTTCGTCGCGCCGTCGTGCACGTAGTCGTAGACGCCGGCCCGCGTGTCAGGCGTGTCTTCCGGGATGACCGCGACCTCGAAGTCGGTGCCCCGGACGCCGATCGTTGCGGTTAACGTGCTCACCCGGACATTGCCTGGACGTCGCTTGCCAATCAGGCCGGTGACCATGCGCAGGGTGCCGCGCAACAAGGTCACAACAGACGAGTCGGTGGCCGCCTTGTCGTACTTGAACTCGGTGAGTTGAAACCGCGTGTTCGGGCGCAAGAGTATCGTCGTATCGTCGGCCATCTTCACCATCGTCTCGCTCTTTGCGTCGGTCGAGATGGTTTCGCCCGCCTGGATTCTTTCGCGCGGACCGGCGACGCGCGCGGTGTTATCGGCGCCCGTGATCGTGACTTGGCCCGTGATTTTCTCGATGGTTCCCGCGTCCGCAGCGAACAAAGCCGTTGCAAACGCCACTAGCCAGACCGTGAGCGCAAATCTGGCGACAAAATAAGGTGCACGCATACTGACCTCCTTTACTGGTAATCCTCCCGCCCGCTGCCGGGAGGCTGTCCTGCTCAGGCGCGAATCTTAGCCCGCATGCCGGACGTGTACTCGTTATCCTACCTTGTTCCGGCGACAAAAGCTGCCCGCTTACGTTCCCGCAATGCGGCATAGTTCACAACCGCAAATAAATAACCGACGGGCGGTCGGCAATAGGAAGCCGAACGTACTGCGTGCGCAAACTATGGGTTCTCGCCCAACAAGCCCAGCATATTCAGGCCGAGTATGCGTTCGCGATCGGCGGCATTGAGCCGGGTGACGGCATCCAACCGCGCGAGGGGATTTCCTTCAGCCATGTCGAACGGCGCGTCGGTGCCGAGGGTTACGCGGTCCGCGCCGACCTGCTCGATCAGAAATGCGAGCGCCTTGTCGTCGTGGGTGAGGGCGTCGAAATAAAACCGGCGCAGAAGGTCGCGCGGCGACGATGCTTGGTTGACGTGCGGCTCCTTGCGCACTGCATATCCGTGCGCGAGGCGTCCGATCTGGTACGGCAGGTAACCGCCGCCGTGGGCCAGCACGATTTTCAACGCCGGCAACTCGTCGAGCGCGCCGCTGAACATCAGGTGCGCGGCCATGGTCACCGTATCCAGCGGAAACCCCACCAGATTGGAGAGGTAGTAGTCTTCAAGACCGCAGCGCTCGCCCGTGAAATGCGGATGCGTGAAGACGAATACCTTCAGCTCCTGGGCACGCTTCAATACCGGCCGGTAGCGCTTTTCCGCAAGCTGGTCGCCGACTATCGTGCAGCCGAGCTCGATCGAGCGAAAACCGTGGTCTTGCACGACGCGCTCGAGTTCCGCGACGGCCGCGTCCGCATTTTGCATCGGCAACGTCGCCATGCCGCGCAGGCGGTCGGGACGTTTTGCCACCATGTTCGCGACGCCGTCGTTGATTGTGCGCGTTGCCGTGGCCGCGCGGTCGGCATCGAGGCCGTAGAAATAAATCATCGGCGTCGGCGAAATCACCGAAATGTCGAGGCCTTTGCGGTCCATGCCCGCGACTTTTGCATCGGCATCGAAGAATTCGTCGAACAGCGGACTCACATGACCGTCGTCGCGCAGCAGCCGTTCGCCGGCCGGCGTATCGGCAAAATGCATGCCGTAGTCATGCGGACGCGCGCGAATGAGATCGAGCATTTCGCGCGGGAACACGTGGCTGTGTACGTCGATGCGCGGAGTCTCGGCCATCAGTTTGCCCTCCTCGGGATT
>CAZEAX010000674.1:0-2299 GCA_964510405.1 uncultured Streptomyces sp.
TCCAAACAAGGCAACGCTCTACGTCCAGTCGAACGTGCCGGAAATCGCGGAACTTCAGGTCGTCGTAATGCTTGGTGATGTCCCACACCGCGACGAACGGGAAGTGATTGGTACGTAGATCGGCCATCCCGATCGGCTGGCCAGTCGTCGGATCGATGCCGGGATTGCAGTTGTACTCGACGTGGCACTGCCCGCACATGAGCTTGGTGTCGGTTTTCTCGAGCAGCGCGATCTTGCGCGTGTAGCCGCGGACACCCATATCCCTGACGTCGATCTTCGTGGCCTTCGGGTCCTTGTGCCACAGCGTGTCTTTCTCCGGCCGCGTCAGCGCCTGGATCAAGCCGTCACGCACCACGCGCGGCTTCGCCGAATGCGGATCGTGGCAGAAAAAGCAGTTCAGCGAGTGGCTGACGTCCTGCGCCATCTCGTTGACTTTCGATGTGCGGCTCCACTTCGCGCCCGGCACCGGATCGCCCAAGTAGGCCCAGTCGAGTATATGGTCCTGCGTCTTGCACGACAGGCACACCGGGTTCGCCGCCGCCGCTGTCCCGGGCTTGAAAGGTTTGTGGTCCTGTCCCGGATATTTGTCTTCAATCACGTCCCACAGGTTCAAGTCGCCGGTTTTGGTCAGGCCCTGCCAGCCGTCTTTATAGGCGTAGCGGCCGCCGAACGAGCGGTCGACCAGCAGCTGGTCGAGCAACGCGAACGTGTGCGAGCGCGGCACGTTGTGCTCTTTCGTGAAGCCGTGCGGCATCATCAGCTTGTCCCACGCCGGATTCGGCGAGGGACCGGTCAGCAGGGATTTTTCCGAGCGCGCGGTCTTTTTCCAGTTCATGGTCTGGAAACTTTCGTACTGGTTCTTGTGGCAGGCGCCGCACGCCGCCAAGTCGGTGCGGGTGACGGGACGGGTCTTGGAATCAGCGAGGTGCTTGTCGATGCCGGTGTGGCACGCCGTACAATTCACGTTCTTGTGTTTGCTGCCGGCGTGAAATTCCTTGATCGGCGCATGGCAGCCGTAGCAGATTTCGACGTCCACCGGTTTGACCGTTGCGCCGCCACCGGCTTTGCCTGTTTGCGCCGCAATGGTAACGCCGGACATTGCCAGCATCAACAAACATGCCGCCTGTGCGGCCGCGTGCCGCCAAATCCGATTGCCCATGCCCCCCCTTGAACTCGGAACGACTCAAGGTCAGTCTAGCAATGCGGGTGGGCGCAACAACCGCTAAATCGCCGTTATTTGATCTAACTCAAATTAAATGCGGAAACGGTTCAAGGCACAACCTGGTCGATGATGATCGCCACGCCCGTCGCTCCGACTTTTATCGGTTTGCTGGCGCCTTGCAAGTCCCCGGTTTGAGGCACGGCGTTGGCGGTTTTCGAAACGCGCGCCCCAACCACAACCTCCGGAAAATTTGACAACTTCATCGCCGGCGACATCGCAAGGCTGTCGTCGAGATGGAATTTGACCGGCAGATCCTTGACCTGGAAGCGCAGGATCGCGAGCGGCATGCGCGGGCCTTCCGCCGCACGGGCAAACACGAACACCGTGTCGGTCGGTGCCGCTTTGCCCGCCAGATTGCGGCTCAACGTGACGCTGCCAGCCACGCTCGCGCCCGCGGCTTTGGATTGCGGCTTGGCTTCCGGTTTCGCCGCGGGCGCCGCTTTGGTTGCGACATTGATGCCGCCCAACTGGCGTGCTTCCTCTATGTTCGACGCCACCTCGCGCGCGAAGTCGGAGCCCGGCTCCGCGCGGCTTTGCAGTTTTTCCCAATAAGCGATGGCAGCCTTGAAATCCTTGCGGTCGAATGCCGCCGATCCCGCCATTGCGAGCGCCTTCCATTGCATCGGATCTATCTTCAGGGCGCGCTCGATGATTTGCAGCGGTTTACCTTCGATGTTGCGGCCCTGCTGCAGCGCCAGCGCATCCGCGTAGTCCGCCAGCACGTCGGCATCATCCGCCTGTATCGCAATCGCGCGCTCGTACGCGGCGACCGCGTCCGCCGGCCGTTGCATGACCAGATACGAACGGCCCAGCATGGCCCAGCCCTTGGCGTCGCCCGGCGATTGCTCCATGCGCGCAGCGAGTTTGGCCACCATGGCCTCGACTTCATGCGGCGTGACTTTACCGGCGCCTTGACCCTCTGCGGCTGGCGCCAAACCTTCCGGCGTCCCGAATTGCCAATACAGCGCAGCTGCGCATAGCGGAATGGCAACCGCCAGCGCGACGGCCGTCCAGCGCGCGGGTGCCGGCGCGGCGGCGGGTGCGGCGGCGGTATCGCGCGTTTCCTCGATCGCACGG
>CAZEAX010000675.1:0-2289 GCA_964510405.1 uncultured Streptomyces sp.
ATGCGGCATTTGCCGAAGTGCTGGCGGACCCCGCTCATCCGCATACCGCATCCCGCAGACTTCGGCACAGGAACGGCAATTGGATCGTCATCGAGTCCATCGCGACCAACCTGCTGCACGATCCGCAGGTCGCCGGAATAGTGATCGACAGCCGCGACATCACGAAGCGCACCGAAGCCGAACGTGCGCTGCAACGCGTCAATCGCGCCCACAAGGTGCTGAGCAGTTGCAACGGCATACTGATCCGCGCCGACAGCGAAATGCAGCTCATGCAGCGGATGTGCGACAACATCGTCGGCGTCGGCGGCTATTTGCTGACGTGGGTCGGCGTCGTCGAACACGATCCGGCAAAAACCGTCCGTCCTGTAGCCTATGCGGGATATGAAGCGGGCTTTATCGAGCAGGCGCAGATAACGTGGGCCGATACCGCGCAGGGACGCGGCCCCGTCGGCACGGCAATCCGCACGCACAAATTGCAGGTCGTGCAGGACGCGCTCACGGATCCGGCATTTAGTTTGTGGCGCCGGAACGCCGCCAAGATCGGCTACGGCTCGGTGCTGGCGTTGCCGCTGATATACAACGATAACGTGCTGGGCGTGGTGACGATCTACGCGTCCGGCGCCGGGGCGTTCGACGCGGCGGAGATGCAGCTGCTCAACGAACTTGCCGACGACCTTGCTTACGGCATCTTTACACTGCGCACCCGCGTCGCGCAGGACCACAGCGAAAAGCGCCTGCGCAACAGCATGGAGGGCACGATACTCGCAATGGCGGCGACGCTCGAAATGCGGGATGCATACACCGCCGGCCATCAGCGGCGGGTCGCCGATTTGAGCGCGGTCATCGCGCGGGAAATGGGCGTGCCCGAACACGAGATTCGCGGCATTTATTTCGCGGCGGTCGTCCACGACCTGGGCAAAATCCAGATTCCCGCCGAAATTCTGAGCAAGCCCTCGCGCTTGACGCGGATCGAATTCGAACTGATCAAGACCCATCCCGAAGTCGGCTTCAACATTCTCAAGGAAGTGGATTTCCCGTGGCCGATCGCCCAGCTGGTCTATCAACATCACGAGCGGCAGGACGGCTCCGGCTATCCACGCGGATTGAAAGCTGCGGACATATTGACCGGCGCGAAAATCATCGCCGTCGCCGACACCGTGGAAGCGATGGCGTCGCACCGCCCCTACCGGCCCGGGTTCGGCAGCGACAAGGCGCTGGACGAGATCCTTAAAAACCGCGGCGTGTTGTACGATGCCGCCGCCGTCGATGCGTGCGTGAAACTGTTCCGGGAAAACCGGTTTGCATTCGCAGGCTGAGACGCCACCGCGCAAAATTTTCCGCCACGTTCCACCATGAGATTGCGCGGCTGGTCCAAGTTCCTCGGCGGCGCGCTCGCGCTGGTGCTGGGTGCGATGCTGCTGGCGACGATTTATTTCACGCTGTTCGACCTGCAGTGGATCGCCTTTCTGGCCGGCGTGCTGTTCGCCGCGGTTGCCGCGCTGACCAGCCAGACCGCGCGAGCGCAGTTGCTCGTCGCCCGCCGCACCCGCCAACTCGAGCGCAACAAGGCGGCGCTCGCGCACGCCTGCGCCGCGCGCGATGCCGCTGAAACGCGTTTCTCGAGCGTCGCCGACGCGCTGCCAGCGGTCATTCTGTTCGTTGATCGCGACGGGCGTTGCGGCTACCACAACCGCGCGTGCGAAATCTGGTGCGGGCGGGGCGGCGACCGGATCAGGAACATGCCGCTGCAAGACGTCCTCGCCGATACGATCTATCAGGATCTCAAGACGCGCAGCGTCGACGTGCTGGCGGGAAAAGCCGCGCACTACGCCGCGGCGTGGCCGCGCGGTCGCGACGCCGACGAACCCTCGGTCGCGCTGCTTCCATACCCGCCGGAAACCGACCGGCCGGAGGGGTTCTACCTGCTCGTCGCGAAGGCGCCCGGCGCGCCGCCGGTGCAGCCGACGGGAAGCGCGGACTCGGTCGGCAGCGTGCTCGCGGTGCCGCACGAAAGCGGCGAGACGACATACCTGCAATCGATGACCGAGCAGCTTATCCGCGGCGGCGATCCGCGCGGGAAACTCGTGCGCGCGCTGGAAGAAAACCAGTTTCTGCTGTTCGCGCAACGCATCGAACCGCTCTCGCCGAAAGCACGGCACCCGCAATGCATGGAAGTTCTGCTGCGCCTGCAGGAGGAAGAAGAGCACATGCTGCCCCCCGGCGGATTTTTCCCGATTGCGGAGCGCTACAACCTGCTGGAGGAGATCGACCGCTGGGTTGTGCGCAACC
>CAZEAX010000676.1:0-2289 GCA_964510405.1 uncultured Streptomyces sp.
AATGCGCAAGGACAGCATCATCAAGAGCCTGGGGCTGACCGCGGAGGTCGGGGACCGCCATATCGACGTTCTGCTCGGCAAGCGATACATAACTCAAAGCCATGCCGCCAGCGACGGCGCCTTTTACCGCGCAACCGTCGAGGGCCGCGACTATCTGGCGCGCAACAACAAGCTCTAAGCGGCCGCTTTCCTGCCTTAACGTAATTCGGCGACATAGCGCGGACTCGCGCGGCGCTTTATCCTCACTTCGGCGCGCTGCCGCCCACCGTCACCCGGTGCATGAGGCGGCGATGCTGCGGCCATTTGTAGTCGAAAGACGCGAGGTGCTGCACCGTGCAGTTATCCCACATCAGCACATCTCGCACGCGCCAGCGATGCGTATGATGGAAGCGGGCGTCGACCGTATGCCCGGCGAGTTCGTCGATAAGTGCCAGCGCTTCGCCGGTCGGCATGCCTTCTATCCCTTCGCATTCGCCTTTGCTCACGTAGAGGCACTTGCGGCCCGTAAACGGATGCACGCGCACGACCGGATGCACGACCGCGGGCTGCTCGCGGCGCAGCGCCTGATCGGCCTGGCCCGTGCCGGTGCGCGCGCGCCGGCCCGCGACCTGGTGGATCGCGCGCAGGTTGGCGATCCTGCGCTTCATTTCTTCCGGCAGGCTGTCGTAAGCGGCGGCGGCGCTCGAAAAATGCGTGTCGCCCAGCGCCACGCCATTTTCCATCGGCACTTCGAGCGCGTAGAGGAGCGTCGCGCGCGGCGGCCGCGCCGTGTACGACATGTCGGTATGCCACACGCTGCCCGCATCCGCGTGGCCGATGTCGCGGCCGTTCTCCTTGATGTTGGACACGAACATGATTTCCGGATACTTCGGGTGAGCGTAATGCGTCAGAAATATCTTCTCCACGTCACCAAAGCGCTTGGCAAATGCCACCAGTTGCGGCTCGTCGAGCTGCTGCTGCGGAAATGAGATCACGCCGTGCGCGTTGAACGCGGCCTCGACGCGGCCGAAGTCGGCGTCGGACAATGGTTTGGCGAGGTCGACGTCGCTGATCTCGGCGCCGATGACGTTCTGCGATTTCGTTATGTTCATGATGTGGTCCCGGTTGGCACGCGATAAAGGAAAGATGTTTTTTAATGATTGAGCATCATTCGGGCTTGACGCCCGCCGCGCGGATCACCGCGCCGAGTTTGTCGACTTCGGCGCGAAAATAAGTGTCGAACCATTCAGGCGTCCCGCCGGCGGGATCGAGACCGTCGCGCGCCAACTGCGCCTTGAAATCGGGCTGCGCGAGCATCTTCGCCGCCGCCGCATTCAGTTTCGCAACGATTTCACGCGGCGTGCCGGCCGGCGCGAACAAGCCGTACCACGTCGAAAACTCGTAGCCGGGTATGCCGGCTTCCATCATGGTCGACAGTTCCGGCGTCGCCGGCGCACGTTGCGCGCCCGTCACGGCCAGCGCGCGCACGCGGCCCGCCTGAATGAATGCGAGCGTGCCGGGCAGCGCCGCTACCATCGCCTGCGTTTCGCCCGAAATGAGCGCGTTCAGCGCGGGCGCGGTGCCTTTATACGGAACGTGGATCATCCTGATGCCGGTTTTGAGTTTCAGCAATTCGGTCGCCAGATATGCGGCGCCGCCGGCACCGGTGGACGCATACGCGATCTGGTCGGGCCGCGCGCGCGCCAATGCCACGAATTCGCCGACCGATTTCACCGGTAGCGACGGATGCACTACGAGCACATTGGGTGTCGAGGCCACCAGAATCACGGGGGCGAAGTCCTTCAACGTGTCGTACGGCAGCTTCGCGTAAAGGGTGTGGTTCGCGGCAAGCGCGTTGATCTGCACGCTCAAGGTGTAGCCATCGGGCGGCGATTTCGCGAGCAGGTCGGAGCCGATCACCGTCCCCGCGCCCGGCCGGTTATCGACCACGATCTGCTGGCCAAACAACTCGCCGAGCTTTCTCGCGATCAACCGGCCGAGAATATCCGTGCCGCCGCCCGGCGCGACCGGCACGATCAGGCGCACCGGCTTCGCGGGATAGTCCTGGGCGTGCACCGCCGATCCCGTCAGAGGGAACAGCAATGCAAGCAAATGCGGCAACCACCGTGATGCCATCGATGCGGCCCCCTCCCGTATGACTCGCGCGCACCCCGATGTGGCCCGGATCGTGCGCGGCCGTGCAATCAAATTTCCATGCAAGTATGCCTCAGCCGCTGCAAACCTGCAGGGGCGCCGACCGCGACGCGAAGGAGATCGCGGTGATGGCCACAGCCGGCCTGCTGCTCCCGT
>CAZEAX010000677.1:0-2283 GCA_964510405.1 uncultured Streptomyces sp.
GGGCGCGGAATCGATCCGCGACGTGATCGCATTTCCCAAGACCCAGCGCGCGCAGTGCCTGCTTACGCAGGCGCCGAACACGGTCGACGAGCAGCAGTTGCGCGAGTTGCATATCAGGCTGCGCCAGGAAGCTGCCAAGCCTTAAAGCTTTCGCCGCCTTGGACGCCGGGGAAAAGCGCATGCGTTCGTGGAGCGCGATCGTCGTCGTGGCGTTGCTCGCGGCGTTTGTCATGTCGCCCGCGGTACTCGCGCGCAACGAAGGCGCTACGCCGGCAACAATCAAAGCGATCGCGTTCGCTGAATTGCCGCGCGAGGCGCAGCAAACGCTGCGGGCGATCAAGCGCGGCGGCCCGTTTGCATTCGAGCGCGACGGCGTGGTGTTCGGCAACTACGAGCGCCGCCTGCCGTCGCGCGACCGCGGCTACTACCGCGAATATACCGTGCCGACACCGGGCGAAAAGCATCGCGGCGCGCGGCGTATCGTGGCCGGGGCGCACGCGGAGTATTATTACAGCGACGACCACTATCGATCCTTCAAGCGCATCCGCGAATAAATGACCGCATTAAGTCCGCTGCGGCCGGAGCAGTCCGGCGTATTTCTCGTTTCCCGCGCGCTGCCGGCCCTGCGCAAGGCGGCGCAGCGTACGCAGTGCGCGTGGCTCGAAGTGAGCCTGCACGGCGTGCGCGACAAGGCGGGATTTCTGGCGGCGTGCGCGCGCGGTCTCAAATTCCCGCCGCATTTCGGCGCCAACTGGGACGCGTTTTCCGACTGCATCAACGATTTCGCGTGGGCAGAAGGCACGGGCTACGTGATCGTGATCGAGCAGGTCGAGCGCTTCGCGCGGCAGGCACCTGACGAGTGGGCGACTGCGCTCGAAATACTGCGCGGCACGGCGGACGCGTGGCGCGTGAGGAACCGGACGTTCGTCGTGATGCTCGATTACGCGCCGGCTGTGTCGGCGGTCGACCGTTTTCCCGAGCCGCCGCTCGCTTGATTGCGGCCGGGTCGCCCCCATAACCTTGGCAAGCGTGGGTTGAATGGTGAGCACTGCGTACAAGTTACCGGTGTCGGTGCTGGTCGTGATACACACGCCGGAACTGGAAGTGCTGCTGCTCGAGCGCGCCGACCGCCCCGGATTCTGGCAATCGGTCACTGGCAGCCAGGACGCCGGCGAGACGTTGCGGCAAACCGCACGGCGCGAAGTGGGCGAGGAGACCGGCCTCGATGCGGACCGCTACGAGCTCGTCGACTGGGAGAAGCAGAACCAGTACGAGATTTATCTGCGCTGGCGCGGACGCTATGCGCCCGGCATCACGCACAACACCGAGCACGTGTTCGGCTTGCGGCTGCCGGGCGTGCTGCCGGTGACGCTGGCGGCGCGCGAGCATTTGCAGTTCATGTGGCTGCCGTGGCGCTACGCGGCGGACAAGGTGTTTTCATGGAGCAACGCGGCCGCCATACGCGAACTGCCGCGGCGCAATAACCCTGCGTGAATAGCGGCTATGCACGGGTTTGAATTCAAGGCTGGATTTTTTGTCATACTATGGTAATGTTCTAAGCCCTTAGGAATATACGGACCGTACAGTCATGCAAGTTGCCGCGATTGCATTCGACCGCTTCAAGCCTTTGCAGGATGACGCCTGCGAGAGCCGTATCGTCGCCGCCAAGGCGGCGCTCGGCAAGCGCGCGGTCGTGCTCGGCCATCATTATCAGCGAGCCGACGTATACAAACATGCCGATCTCACCGGAGATTCGCTGCAGTTGTCGCGGCTCGCGGGCCAGACCGATGCCGATTACATCGTGTTCTGCGGCGTGCATTTCATGGCGGAAGTCGCCGATATTCTTTCCAAGCCCGCGCAGGCTGCGATCCTGCCGGACATGAATGCCGGTTGCTCGATGGCCGACATGGCCAACCTCGCCAAAGTCGAGCGCGCGTGGCGCGAACTCGCCGACGTGCTCGATCCGGACGAGACGATCACGCCGGTCACGTATATCAATTCGGCCGCCGACCTGAAGGCGTTCTGCGGCGAGCACGGCGGCATCGTGTGCACGTCGACCAACGCCAAGCAGGTGCTCGAATGGTCGTTCGCGCGCCGCAAGAAGGTGCTGTTTTTTCCGGACCAGCATCTGGGCCGCTGGAGCGGCTATATGATCGGCATCCCGCCCGACGAAATGATGGTGTGGGATTTCGACGAGCCGCTCGGCGGTTTGACGCCGGAGCAGATCCGCAAGGCGAAGGTGCTGCTGTGGAAGGGGCATTGTTCGGTGCACCAGATGTTCCA
>CAZEAX010000678.1:0-2283 GCA_964510405.1 uncultured Streptomyces sp.
GAAACGCGCGCGATCGGCGACACCGTCGGAAATCGCCAGCGCATTGCTCTCGCGCAGAAGATCGTCGGAGAGGTCGACGCCAAAACCGCGCGCACCGAATTTTCTGGCGGCCGTTCTGACCATCCGGCCGTCGCCCGAACCCAGATCGATGACGAAATCTGCCGGGCCGACCTTAGCCATGCGCAGCATCTCCTCGACCACCACTTGCGGCGTCGGCACGTACACCACGTTGCCGACGCCGCGCTCCTCTTCCGCCAGCAGCAACAAAGGAAAAACCAGCGCCAGCAGCAGGCCGGCACCCCATATGCGTTTCAATTGCTTCATTGTTGCGCTCTCCACGTTGATTGTTCGATGTTCGTCGGATCAATTGGCAGTTGCAATTCGCGCGGCGCGCCATGGGATCGTCGTTTGATCCTTGCCGATACCCCGCGTAATCACGCCTTCGATCGTATCCGCGCCGACCTTGCCGTCGAAATAAAGATTGCTGTCGAGGAATCCGCCGTCATCGACAATCACGAAATTAATGCGGTCCCCGCTCAATCGGGGGTTCCACAGCCCCGCGACTTTCTTGTCGTAACGCGCAAGCCCGTCGATTTCCTGGAATTTCTGGCGGATCTCGATATCGTACGTGCGTTCGCCCGCGGGCAACTCGACGGTCGTGCGCCAGCGGCCGCCGGCCTTCGCCGGCACTATCCACAGGAACACGTTCTTGCGCACGGTCGACTTCCCGTCGGGCTGCCAGTCTTCGAGGTCGAAATCGTGCGACACGATGCGCGTGCCCGGCTTCAGGTCGCTCAGGAGGCGAGCGCGCAGTTTCATGTTGACCGACGGCAGCAGATACATGGTGACGACCGTCGCGCGGCCGATGTCGAACTTGAAGAGATCCTGCTGCTGGAACGTCACGCGGTCGCTGACGCCCTGCAATTCCGCGTTGTAGACGCTTTCTTCGATCCGGTCGGGGTCGAGATCGACACCGATGCCACGCGCGCCGAACTTCCGGGCTGCCGCAATCAATATACGGCCGTCGCCCGAACCCAGGTCTATTACGAAGTCGTCCGGCCCGACCCGGGCGAGCCGCAGCATTTCTTCGACAACCACGTACGGCGTCGGCACGTACGGTACGTCGTAGTTGAATTGGGCCCGCGCGGCGGGCGCCGCAAGACAAACGACAGCCGCAATCAACACGCGAAGGCTGTCGCGCAACCGCATTTACTGCACCAGCTGCAATTCTTGCAGGGTGGGCTTCTTCAGCAGGGTGTGAGCGGGCACGCCGGCTTCAGTGCGCAACGCGTCCCATTCGAGCTGCCGTTGCGCATTCACGCTGACGACCCGCGCGGCCCCCGTAATGGCGGCGCCGGCGAGATGCCCGCTGAATTCATAACGAGTCTTGTCGCGCGCGTCGTTCACCGTAAAGCTGAGGTCCTCGCCGCGCAACCGCGCGTTTTCGAGCGGCCACGTGTCGCCGTCGACGCTCAGGCTGCCGGTGATGACCTGAAAATTCTGCGCGATGCCCAGCGTGAAGGCCGCCGGCTTGCCGGCCACCGGCATTTCCCAGCGCCATTTACCGGCGGCATTGGCGGGCACGACCCAGTAGAAGATCTTGCTCTTCTTGTCGCGGCCGACCGGCTTGTCCGGCGCATCGATCACCAGTTGTTCGTCCGGCTTCCATTCGCCCATGTCGTAATCGTGGGCCACCACGCGCGTCCCCGGCTTGAGCGTCGCGAGCAGCTTCGGCCGCACCATCAGGTTGACCTCGGGCAGCAGATAGAT
This sequence comes from uncultured Streptomyces sp., assembly GCA_964510405.1. Classification (GTDB taxonomy): domain Bacteria; phylum Pseudomonadota; class Gammaproteobacteria; order Burkholderiales; family SG8-41; genus PALSA-1004. Next base: position 1,771 of record CAZEAX010000678.1, read on the forward strand.
CGTGACCACGCTCGCTGCGGCAAGTTCGGTTTCGTACAAATCACGCTCGTAGAACACCGCGCGGTCCGCAACCCCCGCGGCTGCCGCGCGCTTGTTCGCCAGCTCCACCAGCCGCCGGTCGAGATCGACGCCGAACCCGCGCGCGCCGTACTTCTGCGCCGCCGTGATGACCATGCGCCCGTCGCCTGACCCGAGGTCGATCACGTAATCCGCCGGGCCGACCTTGGCGACCTGCAGCATCCGGTCGACCACGTTCTGCGGCGTTTGCACGTACGGCGTGTCGCCGAAGTCCTGCGCGCTCACGGCGCACGCGGCCAGCATGACCAAACCCGCTACGATTGCTGAAATTGACTTCATCCTTCCGCCTTCATCGTTCATCCTTGCCCTCATTTGGCGCCGCGCGTCGCGTTCCATTCGTATTGTCCCTGCATGCGATTGCCCGCGAGCTTCACGCTGCCCTCGATCGCGCCGCCCGTCACGCGGCCGGCGAATTCATGCTTGAGCGCACCGCCG
>CAZEAX010000679.1:0-2273 GCA_964510405.1 uncultured Streptomyces sp.
CCTTCCCATTCCGAACAGGACCGTGAAACGACTCAGCGCCGATGATAGTGCGGATTACCCGTGCGAAAGTAGGACACTGCTAGGCTCCTTATCCGCAAAAAAGCCCTCCTCGTGAGGGCTTTTTTGTTTGTGGCGGCGGGCGCGATCCATTACGCGATCAAACACTCGTTTGGGAGGGGCATTTGTTACTGTGCCCCAATCGAGTCCGCGCGGTTTTCCGATCGAGCAGGCGCGGGCCCTCTTGCTTGGCATCCATCTTTTCCAAGTGTCTGGTGAGGGCGTATGTCCGTCGCAACCGGTATTGCGGCACGCGGCCCTTATTCGTCGCGAGGGCTAAAATGTCCCGGCGACGCAAGCTGCTTAGCCATGGGAGAACCTGCACTGCGCTCCGACGGCAGCGCCAATAGCTGCGGCAGGCGTTCCTCAAGCACTTTCAAATTGCGCGATACTTTGCTAAAATCAAAGCCCTTTTTGCAGTGCGCTGGAGTGGGCTTTACGCCCATTTTTTATTTGTAGTGAAGAAATTACATGGATTTTGCGCAGTTACTGGACACCACCGTGGACGGTCTCGGCTATGAGCTCGTGGCTTGGGAACGCTCTGGCAAAGGCAGCCTGCTGCGCGTATTCGTGGACAAGCCGGGCGGGATCGAAATTGACGACTGCGCGCGGGTGAGTCAGCAGCTATCGCGCGTTCTCGAGGTTGAAGGTGTGGGTTACGACCGACTGGAAGTTTCATCGCCGGGGCTTGACCGGGTTTTGCGCAAGGAAGCGGACTACGCCCGGTTTGCTGGCGAGAAGGCGCGGCTGAAGTTGCGCCTTGCAATGGATGGGCAGCGGAATTTTGTCGGTACATTGCGTGCCGTGAACGATGGGAAACTGGAATTGGAAGTAGACGGAAAATTGCTCGCGCTGGACTTGAGCAATATTGAAAAAGCACGTCTGGTTCCGAACATTTAGGAGGCGAATATGAGTCGCGAATTGTTGTTGCTGGTTGACGCTTTGGCAAGAGAGAAAAACGTCGACAAGAACATCGTAATCGGTGCGCTGGAACTGGCGCTCGCGTCGGCGACCAAAAAGCGCTTCACTGACGATATCGACGTACGCATTGAAGTCGACCCCGCCACCGGCGAGTTCAAGTCATTCCGCCGCTGGCAGGTAGTCGCCGACGAGGCGCTCGAAGCGCCGGAGCGGCAGTTGACGCTGGATGCGGCGCGCCAGCGCAATCCGGAAATCCAGCTCGAACAGTTCATCGAAGAGTCTTTGCCCGCAGTCGAATTCGGGCGCATCGGCGCGCAGGCCGCAAAGCAGGTGATCCTGCAGAAAATACGCGATGCGGAACGCGAGCAGATTCTAAGCGATTTCCTGGCGCGCGAAGAGCACCTGGTGACGGGCGTCATCAAGCGCATGGAACGCGGCAGCGCGATCATCGAATCCGGGCGGGTTGAAGCTCTGTTGCCGCGCGACCAGATGATACCGAAGGAAAACCTGCGTCCGGGCGACCGCGTGCGCGCCTATTTGTGGAAAGTCGACCGCGTCAGCCGCGGCCCGCAAATCGTTTTGTCGCGTATCACGCCCGAGTTCCTGATCAAGTTGTTCGAACTCGAAGTGCCGGAACTGGAAGATGGATTGCTCGAGATTAAATCGGCGGCCCGCGATCCGGGATCGCGGGCGAAGATCGCAGTCAAATCCAACGACCCGCGGATCGATCCGATCGGGACCTGCGTCGGCATGCGCGGTTCGCGCGTCCAGGCGGTGACGTCGGAACTTGGCGGCGAACGCATCGACATTATTTTATGGTCTGAGGATCCGGCCCAGTTCGTGATCAATGCGCTGGCGCCTGCCGAGGTCAGCAAGATCACCGTCGACGAAGAAAAGCACAGCATGGACATCGTGGTCGACGAGGAAAATCTCGCACAGGCGATCGGCCGCACCGGCCAGAATGTGCGGCTCGCGAGCGAACTCACCGGTTGGGAACTGAACCTGATGACGCTCGAAGAATCGCAGAAGAAAAGCGAGGAAGAGTCGGCGATCATCCGCAATCTGTTCATGGAAAAACTCGACGTCGACCAGGAAGTGGCGGACATCCTCGTGCAGGAAGGATTCGGCACGCTGGAGGAAGTCGCTTATGTTCCGGTTGCGGAAATGCTCGAAATCGAATCGTTTGACGAAGACACTGTCAACGAGTTGCGCAGCCGCGCGCGCAATGCGTTGCTGACGCAAGCCATCGTCACCGAGGAGAAACTCGAGCACGACGTCGAGGATTTGCTGACACT
>CAZEAX010000680.1:0-2267 GCA_964510405.1 uncultured Streptomyces sp.
AGTTGCGGCGCTCGATCGCGCACTTGTCGGTAAAGCACTTGTCGCCCTTGAGGAAAAGCTTCTCCCCTTCGCGGCGGCATTGGCGGCATTTTGCGTCTAGATTTCTGGCCACAGCCGGTTCTCCTTAGATGCGACGCCGCTTCGGCGCGCGGCATCCGTTGTGCGGGACGGGCGTGACGTCGGCGATGCTCGTGATCTTGAAGCCAAGCGCGTTCAATGCGCGCATGGCGGATTCGCGTCCGGGACCCGGGCCTTTGATGCGGACCTCGAGGTTCTTGACGCCACATTCCTGCGCGAGCTTGCCCGCGTGTTCGCCAGCGATCTGCGCCGCGAACGGGGTGGACTTGCGCGAACCCTTGAAACCCGCCGAACCGCTCGTCGCCCACGACAATGCATTGCCCTGGCGGTCAGTGATGGTGATGACGGTGTTGTTGAAGGACGCATGAATGTGCGCGATGCCTTCCGCGACATTCTTTTTGACCTTCTTGCGAACCCGTGTGTTTGCCTTTGCCATTGAATATGCTTTCCGCTATTAAACTGTGTCGATCAGGCCGTGACGGCTTTCTGGATTTTGACCGCCGCTTTGCGCGGACCCTTGCGCGTACGCGCGTTGGTGCGCGTGCGCTGGCCGCGCACCGGCAGGCCGCGGCGGTGCCGCAAACCGCGCCACGTGCCGAGATCCATCAGGCGCTTGATGTTCATCGAAACTTCGCGCCGCAAGTCGCCTTCGATCGCGAACTTCGCGACCTGCTCGCGCAGCTTCTCCATATCGGTGTCCGACAGGTCCTTGATCTTGGACGTGTGCTGGATGCCGGCCGACGTGCAAATCGCGCGCGCGCGGCTGCGGCCGACGCCGTAAATCGCAGTCAGAGCGATTTCCGCATGCTGATGATTCGGAATGTTAACGCCACCAATACGGGCCATAATTTTCTATCCCATTTACGCTAAAAACGCGCGCCTGAAGCACGCTGAACCGATACCCGAAAATTCGAAAGCCGGCGATTATAACCTGTTAATTTGCATCAGTAAACGCCGGGTAACCGCAAAAAACCGCAATCACCCCTGGCGCTGCTTATGGCGCGGGTCCTTGCAGATGACGCGCACGACACGCTTCCTGCGGATGATCTTGCAGTTACGGCATATCTTCTTCACCGAAGCCAGTACTTTCATGTTTTGCTCCTTGATTCCTTAACCTGTCCTACTTGGCGCGGAAAGTGATCCTGCACCGCGTCAAATCGTACGGCGAAACTTCCACCGTGACCTTGTCGCCGGGCAGAATGCGGATGTAGTGCATGCGCATCTTGCCGGAAATATGGCCGAGTACCGTGTGGCCGTTTTCCAGCTTTACCCGGAATGTTGCGTTGGGCAGGGTCTCGACTATCGTACCCTGCATTTCTATGGTTTCTTCTTTCGCCATTAACGAGTCGGAAACACGCCGCCGCCCTTGAAATTCGCCTTTTTAAGGAGGCTTTCATACTGGTGACTCATCGCGTACGCCTGCACCTGCGCCATGAAGTCCATCGTCACCACTACGATGATCAGGAGGCTGGTGCCGCCGAAGTAAAACGGCACTTTCTTCCAGACGATCAGAAATTCGGGCAAGAGGCACACCAGCGTCACGTAGACCGAGCCGACCAGCGTCAGGCGCAGCATGATTTTTTCGATGTAGCGCGCGGTCTGGTCGCCGGGCCGGATGCCGGGCACGAACGCGCCGCTTTTCTTCAGGTTCTCGGCGGTCTCTTTCGGATTGAACATCAGTGCAGCGTAGAAAAAGCAGAAAAATATGATCGCGGCCGAGTAAAGAAACACGTAAACCGGCTCGCCGGGATGCAGGGTCGAGGCAATATTGGCGAGCCAGCGCATGTTCTCGCTGGTGCCGAACCAGCCCGCGAGCGTGGCGGGAAACAGGATGATGCTCGACGCGAAAATCGGCGGAATCACGCCCGACATGTTGAGTTTCAGCGGGAGGTGCGAAGATTGTCCGCCGTACACCTTGCGCCCTACCTGGCGCTTGGCGTAGTTGACCAGGATGCGGCGCTGGCCGCGCTCGACGAAACACACCAGGGCGGTGACGCCCGCAACCAATCCCACGATAACGATCACCGCCAGGATGGAAATCGAACCCTGACGCTGCAACTCGAGCGTATTCACCATCGCGTTCGGCAGCCCCGCCGCGATGCCCGCGAAAATAATCAGCGAAATGCCGTTTCCGATGCCGCGCTCCGTAATCTGCTCGCCAAGCCACATCAGGAACATCGTGCCCGTTA
>CAZEAX010000681.1:0-2258 GCA_964510405.1 uncultured Streptomyces sp.
TTTGCCCGCCGCGCGCGCGTCGGTAAACGTCATGCGCAATACTTTCGAACCAAGGTTGCGCCGGATGATTGCCTTCTTGCCTGCCTTGAGCGCCGGCTTGTAGACGTAGAATTCGTCCGGATTGACCTGTCCCTGCACCACCGTTTCACCGAGTCCGTACGCGGAAGTGATGAACACGACCTGGTCGAAACCCGATTCGGTATCGAGAGTGAACATCACCCCGCTCGCGGCGAGATCGCTGCGCACCATGCGCTGGATGCCCGCGGACAGCGCGACGTCGGCGTGGATGAAATTCTTGTGCACGCGGTACGAAATCGCGCGATCGTTATACAGCGATGCAAACACATGCTTGACCGCGTCGAGTACGCTCGCGAGCCCATGAATGTTGAGGAAAGTCTCCTGCTGACCGGCGAACGATGCGTCGGGGAGGTCTTCGGCGGTGGCCGACGAGCGCACGGCCACGGACAGGTCGCCGTTTGCCCCCTGCTGCAGCGCCTCGTACGCGCGCCCGATATCCTGTTCGAGCTGCGCGGGAAACGGCTGCGCGGTGATCCAGCCGCGGATTTCCGCGCCGGCGACCGCCAGCGCATTCACGTCGTCGACATCGAGCTTTTCAAGCTTGTCCTCAATCCGCTTGGCAAGCCCGCCGTGCGCGAGAAAATCGCGATAGGCCTGCGCGGTGGTCGCAAAGCCACCGGGCACGCGCACGCCTGCGCCCGCGAGCTGACCGATCATCTCCCCCAGCGAGGCATTCTTGCCGCCCACCCTCCCGACATCTTGCATGCGGAGCTTTTCGAAAGCGATGACGTACGAATCGTTACTCATGAACCACCCATCGGATTTGTGCAAAGCATCAAAAGCGGCTATTTTACCGGTTATCCCTTCCTTGGCCATTGCGATGCCGCAAAAGCGCTCCGCCTTCTTCATTTCCGACCGCACCGGCATCACCGCCGAGATGCTCGGCCACAGTCTGCTCACGCAATTCGAGATGGTGTCGTTCAACGAAGTCACGCTGCCGTTCGTCGACTCGATCGAAAAAGCGCGGGCGGCGGTCACGCAGATCAACGACCAGGGCGCCAAAGACGGAACGCGCCCGCTGATATTCAGCACGCTGGTCAACCAGGACGTATCGGGCGTGGTGGCGCAAGCCAGCGCACTGTTCCTGGATTGCTTCGATATTTTTATCCTGCCGATGGAAAAAGAGCTTGGCGTGCTGGCCTCGCACGCGGTCGGCCGCTCGCACAGCGCAACCGATTTCGCCAACTACCATCATCGCATCGAGGCGGTGAATTACTCGTTAAGCCATGACGACGGCGTTTCCACGCGCGATCTGGCGGAGGCCGACGTGATCCTCGTCGGCGTTTCGCGCTGCGGCAAGACACCGACCTGCCTCTATCTCGCGATGCAATTCGGCATCCGCGCGGCCAACTATCCGCTGGTTCCGGAGGACTTCGCCAGCATGCAGTTGCCCGGCAAGGTCAAGTCACTGCGCAAACGCCTGTTCGGTCTCACGATCAAGCCCGACCGTCTGGAGAAAATCCGCAACGAGCGGCGTCCCGGCAGCACTTACGCAACGCGCTCCAATTGCGAATTCGAGGTCCGCGAGGCCGAGGCGTTGATGCGTCAGGAAGGCATTCCCTATTTGGACGTGACCAGCAAATCGGTCGAGGAACTCGCGACCACTATATTGCAGCAGGCGAGCCTGGTACGCCGCGTCTACTGACGGCCTCGGCGCGCCTCAAGCTGGCGCACGCGCTCGAACAAGCACACTGCCGCGGCCGCGGCGATGTTGAGCGATTCCGCGCGCCCCGGCATTGGAATTGCCACCACTTCATGCGCGACAGCCGTGAGTTCCGGCGACAATCCCGCGCCCTCGTTGCCGAACACGAGCGCCACCTCACCGGCGAGATCGGCATCAAAAACCGCCTTTTCCGCCCGGTGACTGGTCGCGATCACTCTTCCCCTGAATTCGCGCGCGAGCAGATGCAAATCGCATTGCTCGTATATCTGCAGCATGAAATGCGCGCCCATTCCTGCGCGCAGCACGCGCGGCGACCATGCATGGACCGACAATCGCGACAGAAAAACATGCTCGACGCCGGCGGCCGCCGCAGACCGCAACAGCGAACCAAGGTTGCCCGGGTCCTGAATGTCCTCGAGCATCACGCACGCGCCGATATGCGCGGGGACTACCGGCGGGCGCGGCGTCTTGACTGTCGCCAGTACGCCGGTGGGCGTTGCGACCGTCGACAGTTGTT
>CAZEAX010000682.1:0-2255 GCA_964510405.1 uncultured Streptomyces sp.
GCGCGATCACTTCCTGCGGATCCGAAATGTCGGCGGGCGTGATCTTGTTCATCACTTCGGCGGCGGTATAGCCCAGCATGCGCTCGGCGCCGACGTTGAAAATCTGAATGACGCCCTTTGCATCCGTCGCGATGGAGGAAAAGTTGGCGCTGTTGAAAATCGCGCTCTGCAGCGCCCCCGCCTTGAGCAGCGCCTCTTCAGCCTGCTTGCGCGCGGTATTGTCGGTGCCGATCAACAGATACCCGATGATGCCGCCCTGCGCCTCGCGCAGAGCCGTGACCGAGACGATCGCCGGAAAGCGGCTGCCGTCCTTGCGGATGTAGGTCAGCTCGTAGATATCCTCGATCCCGCGCGAGGCCTTGAACACCAGCGCCTCGAAGCCCGGCGTAATCGGGGTCGCCAGCTCGAGGCTGAGCGCCTTTGCACGCACGATCAATTCCTGCGGGTCGGAAATATCGGCCGGCGTGATCCTGTTCACCACATCGGCCGCCGTGTAGCCCAGCATGCGCTCGGCGCCGACGTTGAACAATTGAATGACGCCCTTCTCGTCGGTGGCGATGGAGGAGAAATTGGCGCTGTTCAGGATCGCGTTCTGCAGCGCCCCCGTTTTCAACAGCGCCGCTTCGCGCCGCACCTCCGCGATGACTTCTCCCGTACCTGCGTCGTCGTCGGGGACGTCGGTATCGAATGCGTTGACGGACATGGCGTACCTTTCTGTTGCGTTAATCTGCAGGCGCTTTCGGCCTCGCCGTCAAATGACTTACTGTGCGAACGAATATCCGGCCTTGTCGCGTTTCGCCCGGTACATCGCCTTGTCCGCGTTGCTGACCAGCATGTCCGCATCGGCGCCGTCTTGCGGGAAGACGGCGATTCCAATGCTGGCATTGATGCACAGGCTGATGATGCCGCCGGGTGCGTCGACATCGAATGGCACGCGAATCGCGTTGCCGATCTTTTCCGCGATCGACCTGATGTCCTGCTCGCTCTGTGTCTCCATCATCAGATACAGGAATTCGTCGCCGCCGAGGCGGCTGACGGTGTCGTCACCGCGGGTATTTTCCCTGAGCCGCTCCGCAACCTTGCGCAGGACGCTGTCTCCCGCGTCGTGTCCATGCGTATCGTTGATGATTTTGAACTCGTTCAGATCCATGAACATCACCGCCAGAGTCCGGCCGTGCCGCTTTGCCTGTTCCAGTCCATGTTCCAGCCGGTCGGCGGCCAGCTTGCGATTCGGCAGGCCGGTCAGGGCATCATGAAAGGCGGAATGACGGGCGGATTCCTCCTGTTCCGTAACCGCCGCCAACTGGTGTTCCAGTTGATGCCGCTCCGCGACTTCACTGTGCAATGCCTCATTCACGACCGACAGTTTTTCCGCCGCTTCCTGCACCTTGTTTTCGACGGCCGCGCTCTTTTCCAGGGCGTTGTCAATTTCGGGGCGCGGCTCCTGATCCGCGAGCTCCTGCTTTAATACCACGTTGATTGACGATAGCTCCGCCGCACATTCGCCCACCAGGTCCTCGACATGCTCGTTTTGCCCCAGCGCTTTGGTCAGGGACTTGGCTGGCGCGGCGCCTTTTGCCAATTCCGCGTTTGAATCGATTTTCATTTCCTTATTCATGTTCTGTTGAATGCCTGTGGAAAAGTCTTCGGGGTTGATTTGCTTGCACGGTCCGTTCGAGTGCTGCGGAATCATCATGACCACCCGATACCGGTCCCCGGCGCGACGCGGGTTACACCGCAACTTGCCCGGACTTTTCCGCCGACATGACAACCCGATTGCGCCCGTCGCGTTTGGCCTGGTACAGCGCGACGTCGGCCGCCTTGATCAGCACCGCCGAATCGGACGCATGGTCGGGGAATATGGCCACGCCCAACGACAATGTAATAGCGCCCAGATCCCGGTTGGCATGCGTCACGCTCAACAGACTCGCGCCCTCGCGGATTTTCTCCGCGCGCTGGCGCGCGCCTTCCGCGGTCGAGGGCGACAGGATCAGTATGAACTCTTCGCCACCATAACGGCAGGCGATATCGCTGCCGCGCACGTGTTTCTTGAGGAATTCCCCCAGGGTGCGCAGAACCGCGTCGCCCCCGTCGTGACCGAAATTGTCGTTGAACTGCTTGAAGTGGTCGATATCGATCATGATGACGGCGAGTTGCGCTTTGTTACGCTTGGTACGGTGCAGCTCCTGCGCCAGCGCCTCTTCCATGTAGCGGCGGTTGAAGAGTTCCGTGAGCGGATCCCGGATCGACAGGTT
>CAZEAX010000683.1:0-2254 GCA_964510405.1 uncultured Streptomyces sp.
ATCGCGATTTCGGAAATCTGCTCGAACACGCGCGGCTCGATCGTGAGTTCGACGCCCTCGTTCCTGAATATTTCGCGGAACTGGTTGTAGATCGAGTTTTTGGGCTCCGTCATGATGCGCACCAGCATCGTCCGGGTGAGGGTCTGGAAGTTGGCGACGATGGGCAGCCGCCCGGTGAATTCCGGAATCAGGCCGAATTCGAACAGGTCGGTCGGTTTCACGCGCGTGTTGAGGCGGTCGAGGATATTCTGGTTGTCGTCGTTGGTGGTCGAGATGAAGCCATAGCCGTGTGTTTTTGCCATGATGTTTTCGAGCCCGACGAACGCGCCGCCGCAGATGAACAGGATATTGGTCGTGTCGATGTAGTCCTTGGTCGAGAGCTTGGCCGGATAGCCTTCCATGATCTTGAGCAGCGAATGCTGGACGCTTTCGCCCGACGTGCTGCGGGTCTCGCCGGGGGGCGCTTTCAGCTTGTCGATTTCGTCGATGAAGACGATGCCCAGCTGCGCGCGCGCGATGTTGCCGTCGGCTTTGTCGATGAGCCGCTGCAATATCGCCTCGATTTCTTCGTTGACGAACTTGGTTTGGGCGAGCGAAGTGGCGTCCGCGGTCACGAACGGCACGCCGAGGATGCGCGCGAGCGTTTCGCACAACAGCGTCTTGCCGGTGCCGGACGGTCCGATCAGCAGCACGTTGCTCTTGGCGATTTCGACGCTGTCTTTCTGCGATTTTTCGAGCTTCTTATAGTGCGAGTAAACGGCGACCGCCAGGATTTTCTTGGCTTCATCCTGGCCGATCACGTACTGGTCGAGATATTTGACGATGAAACTCGGCTTGATTCTTTTATCGAGCAAGTTCGTTTCCCCGTTGTTTGATCCACCGCTTTTTGGCAAATGACATCACGCCAAATGCAATATCATATGCCTGTCCCGTTTGCCAATAGCGGCGGCACATATGATCATCATAATCCATTGGAGACCATCACATGCTGTGGGCCATATCCTGCGTCGACAAACCGAACACCGCCGCGGCGCGCGCCGCCGTATTGCAGCCGCATCGCGATTACCTGAAAAGCCGGAAGGGGATACTCGTGCTCGCCGGCGCCACGCAGACCGACGACGGTGCGACGGCGGTGGGCAGCCTGTTCGTCGTGAACGTGAAAACGCGCGCCGAAGCCAAGGCGTTCTCGGACGGCGACCCGTTTACGCAAACGGGCGTGTTCGCCAGCGTGACGATCACGCGCATGAACAAGGGGCAGTGGAATCCCGAGGCGGCTGACGGCGCGTAACGTGCGTGTTGCGCAGCCAACAAAAAAGCCCCGGTCGGGGCTTTTTTGTTGGCTGCGCGCCGAAGTGCGCACCTGAATGGTTGGCTTATTTGTAGGTCTCGCCTTCCAGATTCGGCCGTTCCTGATCGCGGATATTGTAGTCGAACGACTGGCCGGTCGACACGAGCGTGATCTTCTTAAGGCCGCCGCCCTTCGAGCCGTCGCGCAACTGGTGCACCTCGACGGTGACTTTTTCGCCCGGCTTGATCAGATTTCGGGTCCAGCCCGAACGCACCAGGTTGCCCGGACTTGTCAATTCGACGACCCACATGCCGTCGGGAACGCCCGGCTTGGCGACGGCGTTCTCGATGAAAATCGCGACGTGCGGATTGGTCCAGTGCAACTCCTTCACTGTACCTTCGAGCACGATGAAATGTTCACGATCGAACATCGTGGTCGAATGGTGGGCGGACGCCGGACAGGCGCCGGCCACCAGGCCCAAAAACGCGACAGCGGCTGCAACTTTACGCGATAAATGCTTCATAGGGTCTCCGTTTTCAAGCGGGCAATCTTAAACCCAAATCTACTTCGGGGGAACCCGGTTGCCGCCGACTGCATGCTGGATCGGCACAAAAATGTCATTGCCCCACTTGTCCTTGGCGGGATTGAAGTAGCCCTCCAGGCAGACGCCTTCGACGATGTCGTACGTGCGCGCGCGCTGGCGGAAATAGATCCGCGTCGTTTTCCACGGCTTGGTCAGCACTTTCGGCGCGGTGATCTCCAGATCCACGAGCAGGATGTCCTTGTTCTTGGGGTCAAGGTGAATACGTTCCAGGATGTGCATGTCGCCGTTGTTCGGAACGCCGGCCGCTTCGCTGATTGCAATGTACGTCTGCGGCATCACGCCTATGGTGTCGACGACGAGCGTGTCGCCTTCCCAATGACCGATCGAATGGCCGTGAAAGGTCGGGTCCGGATCCTCGGGAT
>CAZEAX010000684.1:0-2249 GCA_964510405.1 uncultured Streptomyces sp.
TTGATTGAAAGATCGCGCACCAGCGGCTGCTCGACGCGGCTGAACCAGCCCATAAACCGGGTCAGCGCAAGACGCGGAATCCGGTTCGTGAGCAGGAAGTTGAGTTCGTCCAGGCACCGGCACACGACTTTCGAAGCGCCCTTCATCAGTTTGTAAAGTGAGTCGGGTAAATGAAGGGTGGAGGTGTCGAATGGACGAAGCGCTGATCATGGCCGCGCTGGGCGCGGCGGCCGCAGTCGCGTTGCCCGGGCTCAAGACGCGGCTCGAACTTTCGCAGGCCAAGCACCCGTCGCTGTCGGGCCACGCGCGCATGGCGCGCCGCATCGCCGCGTTGCTGCCGTATTACGAATACGGCGACGCGCACATTTTTTGCTGCGACGGCGCGCCTGCGGATATCGCGATGCAGCGGCAGGCGGGGTTTTTCCGGCTGGCGGAGTTCTACAACGCACGCTTTGCGAAAAGCGCGGCGCTCTCCGCAGAGGCCGCTGAGAGCATTCCGGACCTCGAGTTTACCGGCGCGTATCGCGTGCCGTTCCAGTTCAGCCGCTACGTGCGCGGGCACCTGAAAGGCGGTTCGTTCGTGCGCTCGTCGCGCGGCGTGAAAGTCACGGATCTCGACGGCAATGAGTTCTACGACCTCGCGGGTTCGTACGGCGTCAACGTGTTCGGCTACGACTTTTACAAATCGTGCATCGACGAGGGCGCGTGGCGGGTGCGGGCGCTCGGGCCGGTGCTCGGCAGCTATCATCCCGCGGTCGAGTACAACGTAAGGCGGTTGCGCGAAATTTCCGGTCTCGACCAGGTGTCCTTTCACATGTCGGGCACCGAGGCGGTGATGCAGGCGGTGCGCCTTGCGCGCTATCACACGCGCCGCTCGCATCTCGTGCGTTTCTGCGGCGCCTATCACGGCTGGTGGGGCGACGTGCAGCCGGGTGTGGGCAACCCCGTGCCGGCGCGCGAGACCTACACCTTGAAGGACATGGATTTGAGATCGCTGCGCGTGCTGCGCCGGCGGCGCGATATCGCCTGCGTGCTCGTCAATCCGCTGCAGGCGCTGCATCCGAATGCCGGCGCGCCCGGCGACTCGTCGCTCGTCGACAGCGCACGGCGCGCCCATTTCGATCGCGCGCGCTACGCCGAATGGCTGCGGGAATTGCGCGCCGTGTGCAGCGCGCGCGGAATCGTGCTGATTTTCGACGAAGTGTTTGTCGGTTTCCGGCTGGCGCCCGGCGGCGCGCAGGAATATTTCGGCGTGCGGGCCGACATGGTGACGTACGGCAAGACGCTGGGCGGCGGACTGCCGGTCGGTGTCGTGTGCGGACGCGCCAACCTGATGAAGCGTTTTCGCGAAGACCGGCCCGCCGATATCTGTTTCGCGCGCGGCACGTTCAATTCGCACCCGTATGTGATGGCCGCGATGCAGGTCTTTCTCGAGCGCCTGGAAACCCCGCGGGTGCGCGCGCTCTATGCCAATCTCGATGCGCAATGGAACGGCCGGGCCGAACGACTCAACCTGCGGCTGCGCGAAGCGGGAGTACCGGTGGAGGTTGCGAATCTGTCGTCGATCTGGACCGTGTTCTATACGCAGCCCTCGCGCTATAACTGGATGTTCCAGTATTACCTGCGCGCCGAGGGTCTCGCATTGAGCTGGGTGGGCACCGGGCGCCTTATTTTCAGTCTCAATTACAACGATGAAGATTTCACCGCAGTATGCGACCGCTTCGTTGCCGCCGCGCGCGCGATGCAGCGCGACGGCTGGTGGTGGACGGACGCGAAGCTGACCGACCAGTCGATCAAGCGCGGCATCCTGCGGGAGATCATCGCGCACCGGTTGCGGTTCAGCGCTTAGCCATTGCGCAGCGGCGCCGCGGATCGAAAGCGGCGAGTTCAGGCGTGCTGCTTGTCCAGCATGGGATCGATCAGTTCGCCGCGCAGCAGGTAGACCGGCGACTTGTAATAGAGCTTCAGATCGTGAAACGGGTCGGTCAGGATCTTGGTCAGCCAGACGAGCCCGGTCCGCACGTCCTTCAGATAGAACAGATGGCACGTGCGGAACAGCAATCCGCCGGCACCGATCGTGAGCCACACGATGCCTATGCGTTGCACGTAGTCCGCCTCGCCGTGCTTGCCGCCGCTGATGGGCGCCACCGCCGCCGACGACGCCCACGCCGGCGCCGCGCACAAAAGAAGAGCGGCCGCCACGACCCACGAGCGCTGCGCCATCACGAACCTCAATGGGCCGCCCCGCC
>CAZEAX010000685.1:0-2235 GCA_964510405.1 uncultured Streptomyces sp.
GTTGAAACTCTGCGCGGCGCCGGTGCCGACATTGAAAATGCCCGATTGCCGCGGATGGTCGAGGAAATAGAGATTGATATCGACCACGTCTTCGACCGACACGAAGTCGCGGCGCTGCTCGCCGCTGGCGTAGCCGCCGCCGCCTTCGAACAACCTGACTCTGCCGTTCGCGCGGTATTGATTGAAGAAATGGAACGCGACCGATGCCATGCGCCCTTTGTGCTGCTCGCGCGCGCCGTACACGTTGAAGTAACGCAGCCCGACCACCTGAGACGAACGCTCCGACCAGTTGCCGCGCACGTACTGGTCGAACAGGAACTTCGAATACCCGTATACGTTGAGCGGCGCCTCGCAGGCGCGGTCCTCGCGAAATTCGGGACCCGCGCCGTACACCGCGGCCGACGACGCGTAGATATAGGGTATTTCCTCGTCGACGCAGAACTCGAACAATTCGCGCGAATAGCGGTAATTGTTCTGCATCATGTAGCGGCCGTCGGTCTCGGTCGTGTCCGAGCACGCGCCCTGGTGCGAGATGGCGGCCAACGCACCATCGAACGCGCCGTTGGCGAGCTCGCGCAGGAAATCTTCCTTGTCGAGATAGTCGGCGATGTCGGCATCGACCAGATTGACGAACTTGTCGCCCTCTTTCAGATCGTCGACCGCGATCACTTCGTGTTCGCCGCGCTCGCTCAACGCTTTGGCGATATTCGACCCGATGAACCCCGCGGCGCCGGTGACGACGATATACATGCGTGCTTCAGCCTTCCGTGGCAAAGAGTTCCCGCGGCAACGCGACCGCGGTGCCGAACTTGCCGACCACTATACCCGCGGCGCGGTTCGCGATGCGTACCGCTTCGTCCAGCGGGCAACCGCCGGCGAGCATCACCGCCATGGTGGCGATCACCGTATCGCCGGCGCCGCTCACGTCCGACACTTCGCGCGCATGCGCCGGCACCTGCAAGCGACGCGCGCGCTCGAAGAGCGTCATGCCGTCGGCTCCGCGCGTCACCAGCAAGGCGTCGATCTTCAGCTTGCGCCGCAACCGCTGCGCGCGCCCGGTCAGCTCGCGCTCGTTTTTCCAGGCGCCCGCGACATCGCGAAATTCGTTCAGGTTGGGCGTCACGAGCGTCGCTCCCTGGTAGCGCGCAAAATCGTCGCCCTTGGGATCTATCAGAACCGGTTTGCCGTGCCGCCTGGCGAGACTGATCATGCGCGCGATGTGGGTCAAGCCGCCTTTGCCGTAATCGGACAATATCACCGCATCGCAACCGGCGACGAGCTTTGCGTACTCGGCGAGCTTCGAGCGCAGGATCTCGTGGCTGGGTTCAGTCTCGAAGTCCACGCGCAGCATTTGGTGCCGCTGCGGGCCGATCACGCGCAACTTTACCGTGGTGTCTATCGTGCGATCGCGGTGCAGGCGCGCGGTGATTTTTTCCCCGCGCAGAAGTTCGGAGAGCCGGCGGCCCGGCTCGTCGTCACCTACCACCGAGAGCAGCGTGACCCGCGCGCCGAGCGCGGCCGCATTGCGCGCGACGTTGGCAGCGCCGCCCGGACGATCCTCGCTGCGTCTGAATTTCACCACCGGCACCGGCGCCTCCGGCGAAATGCGGCTCACCTCGCCATACCAGTAGCGATCGAGCATCACGTCGCCGACGACCAGCACGCGGACGCGTTTCAAGGATGAAGGATGAAGGATGAAGGATGAATTCCCCGCGTGAATCGCACGGGATTTATCTTTCGACGTACCGCCTTCATCGTTCTGCATTGCTCTTTTCATCCTTCCGCCTTCTGCCTTTATCCTTGCACTTTACGTGCGGCCGATTCCGGAATATTCGAGGCCGTGACTGCGCACCATTGCCGGATCGTACAGATTGCGTCCGTCTATGATAACGGGGGTGCGCAGGCGGCGCTTGATGTCGTCGAAATCGGGGCTGCGGAATTCCTTCCACTCGGTCACGATCACGAGGCAATCCGCGCCGTCGAGCGCGGCGCGCGGCGAAGCCGCATATTCGACGCGCGGCAACCCGGCGAACGTCTTTTTGGCCTGCTCCATCGAGACCGGGTCGTACGCGACGACGGTGCCGCCGCGCTCGACGATGCCGGGCACGATCAACCGGCTCGGCGCCTCGCGCATGTCGTCGGTATTAGGTTTGAACGCGAGTCCCCAGACGGCAAAGCGCTTGCCGGCGAGCTTGTCGCCGAACCGGCGCGTGATTTTCTCGATGAGGCGCAGCT
>CAZEAX010000686.1:0-2232 GCA_964510405.1 uncultured Streptomyces sp.
TTTTCGAACCGCGGCCGCGTTTACTGGCTGAAGGTTTACAGCGTGCCGCAGGGCGGCCGCAACAGCCGCGGCAAACCCATCGTCAACCTGGTGCCGTTGCTCGAGCACGAGAAGATCACCGCCGTGCTGCCGGTCAAGGAATTCGACGACCAGCATTTCGTGTTCATGGCGACCGCCAACGGCACGGTCAAGAAAACGGCCCTGTCGTCATTCTCGCGGCCGCGCCCCTCGGGCATTATTGCGGTCAATCTGGACGACGGCGATTTCCTGATCGGCGTTGCGCTGACGGACGACCAGCAGGACGTCATGCTGTTCTCGGACGCGGGCAAAGCGGTGCGCTTCGCCGAAAGCGAAGTGCGCGGGATGGGGCGCAACGCGGGGGGCGTGCGCGGCATGAGACTTACCGAGGGCGGGCATGTGATATCCCTGCTCACCGCGGACAACGAGAACGTTTCGGTCCTGACCGCGACCGAAAACGGTTACGGCAAGCGCACGCCGATCGGCGATTACACCAAGCACGGCCGCGGCACGCAGGGCATGATCGCGATCCAGGCCTCTGAGCGCAACGGCAAGCTGGTCGCCGCCCAAATCGTCGGCGACGACGATGAGATCATGCTGATCACGACGGGTGGGGTATTGATCCGCACGCGCATCGCGGAAATCCGCGACATGGGCCGCGCCACGCAGGGCGTGCGGCTGATCAATCTCGGGGAGGGCGAAAAACTCGCCGGCCTCGAGAAAATTCTTGAACGGGACGATGAAGAAAACGGCGAGGCAGCGAATCCGCCACCGCAGTAGCCATCGCCGTCCGATTTTTCACTTTTTAATCCGGAAACTTTAAATGTCGCGCATATACAATTTTGCCGCCGGTCCGGCGGTTTTGCCGGAACCGGTGCTCGAGCAGGCGAGCCGTGAAATGCTCGACTGGCACGGTTGCGGCACGTCCGTGATGGAGATGAGCCATCGCGGCAAGGAATTCGTCGGCATCGCGGCGGCGGCGGAAGCCGACCTGCGCGAACTGCTCGGGGTGCCCGCCAACTACAAAGTGCTGTTCCTGCAGGGCGGCGCCACGCTGCAGTTCGCGGCCATCCCGATGAACCTCTTGCGCGGGAAGAAAAGCGCCGACTACGTGAATACCGGCGAATGGTCGAAAAAAGCGATCAAGGAGGCCAGGCGCTACGGCGGCGTCAACATCGCCGCCAGTTCCGAAGACCGGAACTTCACCTACGCGCCGAAACAGGCCGCATGGAAACTCGACCCCGATGCCGCTTACGTGCATGTCTGCACCAACGAAACGATCGGCGGCGTCGAATTCAACTGGGTGCCGGACACCGGCAGCGTGCCGCTGGTCGCCGACATGTCGTCGCATATCCTGTCGCGCCCGGTCGACGTCGCGAAATACGGGCTGATCTATGCCGGTGCGCAGAAGAACATCGGTCCTGCCGGACTCACGATCGTGATCGTGCGCGAGGACCTGCTCGGCAACGTCCTGCCGATCACGACGACGGTGCTCGACTACAAAGCGCAGGCCGAAGCGGATTCGATGCTCAATACGCCGGCCACCTACGGCATCTATATTGCCGGGCTCGTGTTCCAGTGGCTGAAGAAACTCGGCGGCTTGCCGAAGATCGCGCAGATGAACCGCGCCAAGGCCGCGGTGCTGTACGATTTTCTCGACCAGACCGAGTTCTATTATTCGCCGGTGGACAAGGATGACCGCTCGCTGATGAACGTGCCCTTCCGGCTGCGCAACGAAGCGCTCAACGACGATTTTCTGAAGCAGGCGAAAGCACGCGGCATGATCGAGCTGAAGGGCCATCGGTCAGTCGGCGGCATGCGCGCGTCGATTTACAACGCAATGCCGATCGAGGGCGTCAAGGCGCTCGTCGAATTCATGCGCGAATTTCAGGTAAAACATGGCTGAGCGTTTCCGCGTTCTTACGCTCAACAACATCGCTGAGGTCGGGCTCTCGCGCCTGCCGCAGGACCGTTACGAGGTGGGCGGCAGGGTCGCCGATCCGGACGCGATACTGGTGCGCTCGCACGACATGCACGCGTTTGCCATTGCTCCCCGCGTGCAGGCCATCGCGCGCGCCGGCGCGGGTACCAACAATATCCCGGTCAAGGCGATGAGCGGGCGCGGCGTGCCGGTGTTCAATGCGCCGGGCGCCAACGCCAATGCCGTCAAGGAACTGGTGATTGCCGGCATGCTGATTGCGGCGCGCAACCTGC
>CAZEAX010000687.1:0-2227 GCA_964510405.1 uncultured Streptomyces sp.
TGAACGTGCGCAATCACGGGAATGCCAAGCTGTGTCCCGAAGCGGAGGAGTTCGCGCAGTATCTGGTGCAATACTATGCGCGGGCGAGCCATCATCATTATGAGTATCCGAGCTGGCCGTACCGCAATTCGTTTGTCATGCGCTATGGCGTGGCCGTCGGGGTCGTCGCACTGGCGTTCGTGCTGCGCTACTGGCTGTTCGCCCAGGACGCGCGTTTTCCGTTTCTGTTCTTTGTGCCCGCGGCCATCGTCGCGGTCTGGTACGGCGGCATGGTGCCGGCGCTGGTGGCTGCCGCCGGCGGACTGATGCTAGGCGACTATTTTTTTCTCAGCGACCACGAAGCGCTGGGTGCGGTGCTCGAGTCCGAACGCCTGCAGATAGGGATGTTCGCAGTCACGACGACCATGTGCGTGATGCTCATCGAGAACCTGCACGAGCGCATCCGCCGTCTCGAGCACGCGTTCGATCGCGCGACCCACCATCACCCGCAAGTCGCGGCCGCGCCGGGCAACTCACCGGAAACCTCGACGGCGCATTGACGTTGCGCGGGTAAGCGGGCGCCTGCCCGCCGCGCGCCGCATCCGGTCGCCCCTATTTGCATGGCCAAAGCTAAATCGATCTACACGTGCACCGAATGCGGCGGCCAGGCGGTCAAGTGGCAGGGCCAGTGCCCGCATTGCGCCGCGTGGAACACGCTGGTTGAAACAGTCGCCGAAACTGCGACGGCCGGCAGCAACCGGTTCACCGCGCTCGCCGGCAAAGGCAAGCTGCAGCGCCTCTCCGAAGTCGAGGCGCATGAAGAAAGCCGCGTGCCGACGGGTGTCGCCGAATTCGACCGCGTGCTGGGCGGCGGACTCGTGCGCGGTGCGGTGGTGTTGATCGGCGGCGATCCCGGCATCGGCAAGTCGACGCTGATGCTGCAGGCGCTGTGCGCGGTCGGCGCGCACCACAAGGTGCTGTACGTGAGCGGCGAAGAATCTTCCCAGCAAATTGCGCTGCGCGCGAAGCGCCTGGCGCTCGATGCATCGGTGCTGCACCAGATCGCGGAAATCGGGCTCGAGAAAATCCAGCACGTGCTGCAGACCGAAAAGCCGGCGGTCGCGGTCATCGATTCGATCCAGACTCTGTATTCGGACGCGTTGCAGTCGGCGCCCGGCTCGGTCGCGCAGGTGCGCGAATGCGCGGCGCAACTGACGCGGCTGGCCAAGTCGAGCGGCATCACGGTCATCCTCGTCGGGCACGTGACGAAAGAGGGCGCGCTCGCGGGCCCGCGCGTGCTGGAACACATCGTCGACACGGTTCTGTATTTCGAAGGCGACACGCATTCGAGCTTCCGGTTGATCCGCGCGGTCAAGAACCGCTTCGGCGCGGTGAACGAACTCGGCGTCTTCGCGATGACGGAGAAAGGCCTGAAAGGGGTCTCGAACCCGTCGGCATTGTTTTTATCCCAGCATGCCGAACCGGTGGCGGGCTCGTGCGTGCTCGTCACGCAGGAAGGCACGCGGCCGCTGCTGGTCGAAATCCAGGCGCTGGTCGACGACGCGCACGCGCCGAACCCGCGCCGCCTCGGCGTCGGACTCGAGCAGAACCGCCTCGCGTTATTGCTCGCGGTGCTGCACCGGCACGCGGGCATTGCGTGCTTCGACCAGGACGTGTTCGTGAACGCGGTCGGCGGCATGAAAATCACCGAACCTGCGGCCGATCTCGCAGTCCTGATGGCGATCGTCTCGTCGTTGACCAATCGCCCGCTGCCTGCGCGGCTGGTCGTATTCGGCGAAGTCGGTCTCGCCGGCGAAGTGCGGCCGGTGCAACGCGGCCAGGAGCGCTTGAAAGAAGCCGCCAAGCTCGGCTTCACGCACGCGCTGATTCCGGAGGCGAACCAGCCGAAGCAGGCGATTCCCGGGCTCACGGTGATTGCCGTGCGGCGCGTGGCCGATGCGGTGGCGCAAATGCGGGACGGGTTGGAGGCCTGACGCGGGGGCTTGGCGGGCGGTTGCCAAGCGCGGCGGCTCCTTGTAGAGTCGCGCCCAACGCCGCATGCTGCGGTGTTTTGATCCACCATAATATTCAGTCGTAAGCAGTCTAGCGGCGGCGCGCGTCCCTTATGCCGGGGACGCGGGCACGGAGGATAAGAGTGCCTAACACCATGAAACACGTGTGCGTTGCAGTCATAATTGGTGATGGCAAGGCGCCCGGTGAAGGCAATAGTCGTTCTATTGCCAAGACG
>CAZEAX010000688.1:0-2224 GCA_964510405.1 uncultured Streptomyces sp.
GATCGTCACGAAATGGCCGACAATGCCTTCCGCGGCGACCAGCTCGGCGAGCCGCGGATGAAATTCGAATTCCGGCTTGCCGCGCCGGTCGGGCACGATGCTGATGCATTGCAGGGTCACCGGATAACGGAAGCCGGTGCCCATCGCTTTAGAGAAAGCCTCTTTCGCGGCAAAGCGGTTGGCCACGAACAATACCGGGTTGATCGTTTTCGCGTAGCCCGGCCATTCGCGCGTAGTCAGCACGCGGCGCGCAAACCGTTCACCGTATTTTTCGAGCAGCCGTTTAACCCGCTGCGGCTCCACCACATCGACGCCGATCCCGTAAATCATGCGCCGTTCGCCTTTGCGATTGCAGCGAGATAAGCGCGCACCGTCGCCGCCAGCCCCGCCTCAAGCGCGTCCGCCACCAGCGCATGACCGATCGAAACTTCCAATATGCCGGGCACCGCGGACAGAAAGCGCGGCAGATTCTTCTGATTGAGGTCATGCCCCGCGTTGATGCCAAGCCCGGCCTTTTGCGCCGCGCGCGCGGCGGCGGCATAGCTCGTCAGTTCGGCTTGTTCGTTCACGCCGCCGAAGGCGCGCGCAAAAGGTTCTGTATAAAGCTCGACGCGGTCGGCGTCGAGCTCGCGCACTGAAACCATAATGTCGGGCACCGGATCCATGAAGAGGCTCACGCGTATGCCCAGCGACTTTAGCTCGGCGATCAGCGGCTGCAAACGCTTGCCGTCGCGCCGCACATCCCAGCCGTGGTCGGATGTCACCGCACCCGGCTCGTCGGGGACCAGCGTGCATTGCTGCGGCAGCACTTCGCGCGCAATGTCGAGCAGTCCTTCGAAAGGGTTGCCCTCGATGTTGAATTCGGCGCCCCGACGACCCTTGAGCAGTGCCGAAAGTTCGCGCACGTCAGCGACACGAATGTGCCGCGCGTCGGGACGCGGATGCACCGTAATGCCGTGGGCGCCGGCGTCGAGCGCGATGGCCGCCGCGCGCGTGACGCTCGGAATGCCGAGCGTCCGCGAATTGCGCAGCAGCGCGATCTTGTTGAGATTGACGCTCAGCCGCGTCATAGTTGCTGCATATCCTTCAATAACTGGCGCGTATTCAGAATCTGGTTGCCGAGGCAGTGATTGATCAATACGCGCATCAGGGCTTTGCTTTGCTGCAGGGTGGTCGGGCTCGTATAGTCGTCGCGCGCCATGTCGAGCAGCGTCTGCCCGGCCAATTCTAACCGGTTTTCATCGTCGTCGCCCCGCTCGGACACGTAGAACGCATCCCGCTTGACGCGCACCGGCCCCCGCTCCAGCACGTAGCGATAGGTGCAGTCCGGGAGAATCGCTTCGCCGGTCGTCACGTCGCGGTCGAGCGTCAATGCGTAGCCGGCCTCCTTCAAGAGGCGCTGCTCGAAAGTGCGCAGCGTCGTCGCGTGCTCGCCGCCATTGCTCAAAGCGACGAGCGTTGCGTGGTAGGTTTCGTACAGCGCTTCGTGCGCATCTTCGCGCGCGAGCAGCTTGAGCATCAGCTCGTTCAGATAAAAGCCGCACAACAGGCCGCGCCCCTGCAGTTGCGGCAGCCCGCCCTGCCATTCCGCCTTGTGCAGCGTGCGCAGCTCTGCCTTGCCGCCCCAGCTCAGCAACAACGGCTGAAACGCGAGCAAAACGCCGCGCAGTGCCGAGCGCGGACGCCGGGCCCCGCGCGCAACCAGCGCAACGCGGCCCCAGTTGCGCGTAAATGCTTCGATAATGAGACTGGTTTCGCGGTACTGGTAACTATGCAGCACGAACGCGGGTTCCGCGTCGTGACGCACCCTGCCTGCATCAGCCATAGCCGAGCTGTTTCATGACCTGCTGATTTTCGGCCCAGCCGCGCTTGACCTTGACCCACAGCTCGAGATGGACTTTGCCGCCGAACAGCTTTTCCATGTCGAGTCTGGCCTTGGTGCCGATGGCTTTCAGTTGCGCGCCTTTGGCGCCCACCACGATGCCCTTGTGCGTGTCTTTGTCGACGATGATCGACGCATGGATGCGCCGCATCGTGCCTTCCAGCGCGAACTTGTCGATGATGACCGCGCTCGCGTAGGGCAATTCGTCACCGAGCAGCCGAAAGAGTTTTTCGCGGATCAGTTCGGCGGCGAGAAAGCGCTCGCTAGATTCCGTGATCTCGTCCGCGCCGTAAAGCGCCGGCTGCTCGGGCAGATGGCGGCTGATCGTGGTGACGAGTTCGT
>CAZEAX010000689.1:0-2220 GCA_964510405.1 uncultured Streptomyces sp.
AGACCACGAACATGACCGGGTTCTTCCACTGGTACTGCGGCAGCAGCTTGACGAACGAGTCGACGAGCGCCCGCTTGAAAATGCTCCCGGTCACCAGCGACCGCGGCAGGGTGTGTCCGGTGGAAACTGCAGTTGTAGTACTCATGTTATATACGCTCCAGATATTCGCTATTCGGCAACGCCATCAGTTGGCGGAATGAAGCTGCAGGTGCTCGACGATGGGTCCGAGCGCCAGCGCCGGAAAGAACGTCAGCGCGCCGATCACGATCACGACACCGACCATCCACAGCACGAACAGGAGATCGTGCGTCGGCAGCGTGCCGGCGCCGACCGGTACTTTTTTCTTGGTCACGATCGATCCGGCGAGTGCCAGCACGGGCACGATGATCCAGTAGCGGCCGAAAAACATGCATACCGCAAGCGCGGTGTTGTAGAACGGCGTGTTGGCCGAGAGACCTGCGAACGCGCTGCCGTTGTTGCCGGTTGCCGAGGAAAACGCGTACAGGATTTCGCTGAAGCCGTGCGCGGCAGGATTGGCCACCCCCGCCTTGCCGGCTTCGACCATGACTCCAATTGCGGTGCCGAACAGTACGAGGAACAGCGGAACCAGCACCGCGATCGACGCCATTTTGATCTCGAACGATTCGATCTTCTTGCCGAGATATTCCGGCGTGCGCCCTATCATCAGTCCCGCCACGAATACGCCGACGACGACAAACATCAGCATGCCGTAGAGGCCGGAGCCGACGCCGCCCGGCGTCACTTCGCCGAGTTGTATTTGCCACATTGGCACCAGCCCGCCCAGCGGGGTGAACGAGTCGTGCATGGAGTTAACCGCGCCGGTTGAAGTCGCGGTGGTGACCGTCGCAAATAGC
Organism: uncultured Streptomyces sp.; assembly: GCA_964510405.1. Lineage (GTDB taxonomy): Bacteria > Pseudomonadota > Gammaproteobacteria > Burkholderiales > SG8-41 > PALSA-1004. Next base: position 876 of record CAZEAX010000689.1, read on the forward strand.
GCTGAATTAACCACGCCGAAGCGGGTTTCCTTGCCTTCCATATTGCCGCCCGACTGGGTCGCGCTGACCGTTTGATCAACACCGAGTTTCGCCAGCGCGGGATTGCCGCTGGTTTCCGACCAGACGGCGACCGAGAGCATCCCGACGAAGACGATCATCATTGTGGCGAGAATTGCCCAACCCTGGCGCCGGTCCCCCACCAGCACGCCGAATGTGTAGCAAAGCGCCACTGCGATGACGAACTCGGCCAGCATTTCCAGGAAGTTCGAAACCGGCGTCGCGCTTTCATATGGATGTGCCGAATTGCCATTGAAGAATCCGCCGCCATTGGTGCCCAGGTGCTTGATTGCCACTTGTGACGCAACCGGACCCACGGCCAGAACCTGCTCCTTCTGGGTCGCTTTTTCGGTAACCGGATTGCCCTTTTCGTCTTTCAAAGGCTGGCCGGCCGCGTCGAGCTTCGGGTTGTCGTATTCAACGGCCTCCACCAGCGGCACGGTGTGATACGCCGAGAACGTTTGCACCACGCCCTGGGAAACCAGCGCGAGCGCCACGATCAATGAAATCGGCAGCAGGATATAGAGCGTGCCGCGCGTGAGATCCACCCAGAAATTGCCCAGCGTTTCGGACGATTGGCGTGCAAACGCGCGTATCACCGCCATCAGCACAGCCATGCCGACCGCCGCGGACAGAAAGTTCTGGACGGTGAGCGCCAGCATCTGCGAGAGGTAGCTCATCGTGGATTCGCCGCTGTAACCCTGCCAGTTTGTATTGGTGAGAAAGCTCACGGCAGTGTTGAAGGACGAGTCCGGGGACACCTCGGAAAACGCCTGCGGATTGAGCGGCAAACTGGCCTGCAAGCGCTGGATCGCGTACCCGGCGAGCACACTCACCAGCGCAAACCAGAGCGTCGCTATCGCATATTCAGTCCAGCGCATCTCCTTGGAGGAGTCCACGCCGCATAACCGGTAGATGAGGCGCTCGAACGGCGCGCCGATACGGTTCAAAAACGCGGGCTGCCCCTCGTAGATGCGCGCCATGTACGTGCCGAGCGGCTTCGCCAGCGCGACGACCACGACCAGAAAAAACGCAAGCTGCAGATAACCATTGGCACTCATCAGAATTTCTCCGGATAAAGCAGGGCAATGACCAGGTAGATCACGATCGCCACAGTTACGACGCCGCTAAGAATGTAGACCCAGCTCATTTCGGCCTCCGCAGGGTTTCAAAGAAATAAGTAAGCCCGATGCTGAGGGCAACGAAGCCGACCATCAATGCGATATAAAGGATGTCCATTGCGTTTTCTCCTGGAACAAATCTGAAACCGGTCGAAATCCTTGCCGTA
>CAZEAX010000690.1:0-2206 GCA_964510405.1 uncultured Streptomyces sp.
GCCGTGCGCCGGATGTACGAGAGGGCTGCCATCCTTGACGGCTTCCTCCGGATCGATCACGTGCGGCGTCGGCTCGTATTCGACTTCGACAAGTTCCGCCGCATCTTCGGCAATCGCGCGCGTGTCGGCGACGACCGCGGCGACCCATTCGCCCGCGTAGCGAACAACACCGTTCGCGAGCGAATACCGCGCGACCTTGGGCGCATCGACGCCGATCGCGAGCGCATCGGTGGCGGCGCAGAATTCCTCGCCCGTTAATACATAGTGCACACCGGGCAGCGCGAGCGCGGCGTCGGTCTTGATCGAAAGTATGCGTGCGCTCGGATAGGGTGATGCGACGAGCGCGACGTGTTTCATGCCGGCCAGCGCGATGTCTGCGACATAACGGCCGCGGCCGGTGACGAAACGCGGATCTTCTTTCGTCCGGCGGTGCTTGCCGATATAACGGAAGTTTTGCGGATTGAGGTCAGTTTTCAATTTAAAACCCAATGCAAAAACTATTTGCCGCAGATAAACGCGGATAAACGCCGATGAAATCCCCGCTGCAAATGACGGTGACCTGTTTTGAATTTATCTGCGTTCATCTGCGTTTATCTGCGGCTGATGAATTGTCGTTGGCGAGCCGAGCGGCAGCGTGTTTGACCGCGTCGACAATCTGCTGGTAACCGGTGCAGCGGCACAGATTGCCGCCGATCGCTTCGCGGATCTGTTCGTCGGTAGGTTGCGCGACGATTTGCAGGAGCGCGTGCGCTGCGATCAGCATGCCGGGCGTGCAATAGCCGCATTGCAGCGCGTGCTTCTCGCAGAAACTGTCCTGCAGTACGCCGGGCGTGCCGTCCGCATTGGCGAGGCCTTCGACGGTGGTCACCTTGTGGCCGTCGGCCTGCACCGCGAACATCAGGCACGATCGCACCGGCTCGCCGTCGAGCAGCACCGAGCACGCGCCGCAGATGCCGTGCTCGCAGCCGATATGCGTGCCGGTGAGCCGCAATTCGTCGCGCAGGCAGTCGACGAGCGACAGGCGTGCCGGTACGTGCGCCGTGCACAACTTGCCGTTGACGTCGAGCGTGACCGCGTAAAGTTTTTCGCTCACGGTTTGCCCCTTGCTTCTTCGTACGCGGCGCGCAGCACGCGCGTAGCGAGCACCGCGGCCAGATGCCTGCGATAGCCGGCGCTCGCGTGGAGATCGCTGCCCGGATCGAGTTCGGTTGCCGCTTCTCGCGCAACGTCTTGCAGCACGGCGTCTTCCAGCAGGGTTCCATTAAGGCGCGAAGCCAGCTCCGGAAACGCGAGCGGTATCGTGCCGCCGCCGCCGAGACCGAAGTTTGCGCGAGTGCAGCGTCCTTCGTCATCGAGAGCGATTTGCGCGCACGCTTCGATGATCGCGAAATCGCCATGCCGGCGGCTGACTTCCGTGAAAGCGGAGCCGAGGCGGTGCCCGGTCCACATCGGCCAATGGATCTCTTCGAGACATTCGTCCGCTGCGAGCGCGGTCGTCAGCGGGCCGACGAAGAATTCCGCGGCGGGCAGGGTGCGGGTGCCGGTCGTCGACCGGATTTGCATGCGTGCGTCGAGCACTTGCGCGACTAGCGGCAGTTCCGCTGCCGGGTCCGCATGCGCGAGACTGCCGCCCACAGTGCCGCGGTTGCGCGTCTGCACGTGACCGACCCACGCGAGCGCCTGGCGCAAGAGCGGCACCTGCGCGGCGAGCGCCTTGTCGCGCGCGACCACGCTTTGGCGCGTGCATGCGCCGATGCGCGCCACGTTTTCGCCGAACGCGATGAACTTGAGCGCGCCGATTTCGTTGATATCGATGAGGCGCGACGGCCGCGTCAGGCGCATCGCCATCATCGGCGTCAGGCTCTGTCCGCCCGCGATCAGCTTGACGTCGTCGCCGTCCTGCCGCAGCATTTCGCACGCCTCGGCCACCGACGTGGCGCGCACATAATCGAATGCTGCTGCTTTCAACGGTCTCCTCCGCGAATCACGGACATACCCTGTTAGAATCATCGATCAAAAAAAGCGATGAATTATCTCATACGTTTTAACGGGTGGAATCGAATATGACAGACGCCACGCGCGGCTATCCGGACCTGCATGCCCACCTCGCAGCGCTGAAGGCGCAGGGCCTGCTGCTGACGATAGACGAACCGATCGACAAGGACTCGGAACTGCACGCGCTCGTGCGCTGGCAGTTCGTCGGCGG
>CAZEAX010000691.1:0-2203 GCA_964510405.1 uncultured Streptomyces sp.
CTGGGCGTGGGCGGGGTCAGCTATCCGCGCATCCTGTCGACTGCGGCGCTGAAAGGCATGATGAACGCGATGGCGGTGTTCAAGGAAGAAGTCGTAAAAAACAACCGCGTGGTCGACCGGCCCGATCTGCTCGCTTCGTTTGACGAGTTGAACGACCTGATGGGCATGAAAGAGCTCGACGAGCTCGAAAAGAAATTCGCGACTTAATACATACGGCGAAAGCTTTCACCGCAAAGGACGCGAAGGACGCAAAGGAAGGGCGAAAAACGATAGACGAAGAATGACCGGCAAGCCACACGCGGTCGCGTAAGAAAGATCGGTTGGTGTGAGTAGCGATTGTTCTGTTTTGTTTTTCTTCGCGTCCTTTGCGTCCTTGGCGGTTCAAGAACTTTTGGGCGGTAATGCAGGTTTAAAGGCTGAAACTATGGGCATGACGATAGCCGAAAAGATCCTCGCGAAGAAAAGCGGGCGCGACCGCGTGACGGCGGGCGACCTCGTGACGGTAACCGTCGACACCGTGGTGCTGTTCGACAACAACTTCATGCCGAGCATCTGGCAGGACGTGCTGAAGATGGAGCATCCGGAGCGCGTGGTCGTGATCCTCGATCATCGCGTGCCGGCGCCGACGATCCAGAGCGCGGGCGCGCACCGCACCGCGCGCAAGTTCGTCGAGAAATTCAACATCGCGCGCTTTCACGACGTCGGCGGCACGCAGGGCATCTGCCACCAGGTAGTCGCGGACCAGGGCTATGCGTTGCCGGGTACGGTGCTTGTCTGCAGCGATTCGCATACGTGCAGCGCGGGGGCCTTCAACTGCATCGCGCGCGGCGTCGGCGGTCCCGACGTCATGTATTCGGCGGCCAAGGGGGAAACCTGGTTCCGCGTGGGCAGCACCGTACGTTACGAATTGACTGGCGCGTTGCGCGATGGCGTCACGACGAAAGACGTGTTCCTGCACATTGCCGGCACGTACGGCGATCACGCCACGCAGAACGTCGAGTTCGGCGGCCCGGGAATCGCCAACCTGTCGATGAGCGCGCGCAAAACGCTGTCGACGATGGGCGCCGAGCTATCGTGCGAGTTCGCGACGTTCGAGGCCGACAAGGTGCTCGCCGATTACCTGAGTGCGTGCGGCAAGACCGACATCGAGCCCGTGCATCCCGACCGCGACGCGAAATATTTCGACGAGCGCACGATCGACTTGAGCAAACTCGATCCGCTCGTGGCGCTGCCGGATTCGGTGCTCAAAAATTCGCGCAGCGTGGGCGAAGTGGCCGGCACGCGCGTCGATCAGGCTTTCATCGGATCGTGCGCCAACGGCACGCTCGACGATCTGACGCTCGCCGCCCGCGTACTCGCGGGCCGCAAGGTCTCATCGAAGACGCGGCTCATCATCACGCCGGGTTCGCAACATGTTTATCTCGAAGCTTTGCGGTCCGGCGTGATCGCAACGTTGGTCGAAGCGGGCGCCGTCATCACCAACCCGACGTGCGGCGCGTGCGGCGGCGGGCACATGGGCGTGCTGGGCCCCGACGAAGTCTGCATCACTGCGAGTACGCGAAATTTCAAAGGCCGCATGGGCGACCCGAGCGCGAAAATCTACATGGCGTCGCCGGCGACCGTCGCCGCGTCGGCGATCAAGGGCGTCATCACGAACGCGGCGGAATTCCTGCATTAATACAGAAACACAAGGCGAGCCATAGAGGGCACAGAGGCCACAGAGAAATTCGTAAACGAGCCGCGAGGATTTGCAGCTCTCAGTGTTCTCTGTGAACTCGGTGGCAAAGAACTCAAGGGGATAAAGTGAAATTCACCGCCAGCGTCTGGAAATTTCCCGACAACATCAACACCGATTTGATCCTGCCGAACCGCGCGTTCTACCTGACGCCGGAAGAGCAGGTGAAATTCGTGTTCTCCGCCAACCGTCCGGGCTGGGTCGATCTCGTCAAGCCGGGCGACATCCTGATCGGCGGGCGCAACTTCGGCATGGGCTCGAGCCGGCCGGCGGCGCGTTCGTTGCGCAATTTGAAGCTCGGCTGCCTCGTCGCGGAATCGATCAACGGCCTTTTTTTCCGCAACAGCGTGAATTTCGGCTTCCCTGCACTCGAATGCCCGGGCATCGAGGCCGCATTCGACGAGGGCGACGTCGCCGAAGTGTCGTTCGAGGATTACACCGTGCGCAACCAGCGCACCGGTGCCGCTC
>CAZEAX010000692.1:0-2202 GCA_964510405.1 uncultured Streptomyces sp.
TGGAGAAAATTACTGTGCCCGTCATCTACCACATCACCCGCCAATCCGACTGGGACGCCGCTCGCGCTGCCGGATATTATGCCGCCGACAGTCTCGAGTCCGAAGGTTTCATCCACTGTTCTACGGCGCAACAAGTCATCGCAACCGCCAACCGCATCTTCAAAGGCAAAAGCGATCTCGTGCTGCTGTGCGTCGACACTGCTAAAGTCAAAGCGGAAATCCGCTATGAGAATCTCGAAGGCGGAACCAATTTATTTCCGCATGTATACGGCGCGCTGGAAATTTCGTCAGTAATCGCTGCGCACGATTTCTCGCCGCTGGCCGACGGCGGCTTTCAACTGCCGCCGGCGGTCACTCCAACTTGATTCCGGCCGCCGGGACAACCTTCGCGCGTTTCGTTCGCGTGATCACAACCGGCTTTTAGAGTTTTCGAGGGCGCTGGTTAACGATCTGGACGGCGCAGGTCGACAACGTAAGCCGCATATTCATAAAATTTTCCGTCCACCACGACAGTCTCACCAACCCGCGCCGATTGGTAAAATTCTTCCGATGCACAAAGATGCGGGGAAGCCAGTGTCCCCCACTGCCATTCAACTTCAAGCCGGTATTCGCAGTTGCCGCAGGACTTTCGACAATGAGACATATATAGAACGTCGTATTTTTTGCTCTCAATGGCGTGCGGTGAAAACATCACGAACAGGCAACAAACCGATAAAACAATCGAGTAAAAATAAAAATAGCCGGCGACGAGAATTACCGGCGGAACCGCAAAAAGTCCGGCACGTGAAGCGCGGGATGGCGGCTGCGAGCCGACGGGCGATTCCGGTCGCACGGCATTTGATGAAGTCCGATGTGCCCGCACCATTGCAAACATGAGCGCGACAAGTGCCAATCCGGCGCACGCAACGCACACCTCGACATTTACGTAGACCGAGCTCGCGAAAAGCAGCAGGAAAATCCATGAGGCGCCAACTATCGCGAGCGACGCCGGAATCGAACGCGATTTGCGTTTGATCTTTGCGAATTGCGGGTTAACGATCTTCACCGCGCAGATTCACAACATGTGCCGCAAATCGATAGAACTTTCCATCCACTTCGATACTGTCGCCGCGGTTCACAGGAAACGCAGGATCTTCCGACATGCACAAGTAAGCGGATCCAGTCCCCCAGCGCCAGCCCTCGACGTAAATCCTGTACTTGCAAAAGCCGCATTTCACCTGACATTTATACGTGCTTCTGACTTCAAAGGATTCCGTTTCATTCTCTGTCGGGAAGAACCTCACCAGCAAAAAGCAAACGGTCAGGGCAATCAGATAGAAATATGCGGCGAACAATGCGAAACCCGCCACCTTGATGCCTATCGACTCGGACTTCTTACGGGGGACCATGGATGCGGCTCGCGCAGGCGATTCCGGGTGCGCGTCATCTGGCGCAGGCAGCAGCGGCGGCGCCAGGAACAATATCGCCGCGACAATTCCCAACCCGCCGCACAGGACGCACACCTCGGCGTTCAGATAAGTCGAATCGGTAAATACCGTCAAAAACGGAAACGGTGCGATCAATAACAGATATAGCGCGACCGCTTTTGCATTCCCCTTTCGATTCTCGCCCGGTCTTGCGTGGGAGTCGCTGTTGGCGCTATCAATGTTGTGCGGCGGTCGCTTGATCCAGTAGACGATCAATAATGCCACGGCAACGCCCGCTACGACCACGCCAATCCAGAAGCCGCCGCACGCGGGTTTATCCAGCGGGCTGTCGATGCACAGCCGGGCCGACGCGAATAGTGATTGCAGATCGCGCTGCAATTGCCCGATCAGGGTCATGGCTTCTTCCATCGCGCCCCCCCCGCCCGACTATCGATTGTTGCTCCGGGTCAAACTCGTTCATGACGATAGCATAGCCGCGGACTTTGGGGGCGCGCGAAAATTTATCGCTTTCAGCGACTTTTTCCCTCTCTTATGCGGCGCGCGGCGCCGCGACCGCTACTGCATCGCCGCCTGCTGGCGGCGGTACTCGCGGCGTTTCATTTCCAGGTAAGCATTGCGGTCTACGTCGTGCAACTGGCGCGCGTAATTCTCGCTCGCGTCGTACCAGTTTTGCAGGCGCGTTTCGAGCCGCGCGGCCGGCGGTGCGCCAAGCGCGCCGAGATAGGCTTCGATCGCGAGGAAGTAGCGCATCGTGTTGCGTTCGACGACGGCGCGC
>CAZEAX010000693.1:0-2185 GCA_964510405.1 uncultured Streptomyces sp.
CCTATCGCGAAGCAAAGCGTCGATACCTTGGTCGCGACGGTCGTCAAAGGCAAAGGCGCGATGCCGCCCAAGGGTGGCCAGGCGGCGGCGTCAAACGACGACATCAAGGCTGCGGTCGAGTACATGCTGAGCAAGGCGAAGTAAGTCCATCAAGTTGGTGCAGCGCTCGGACTGAGCCCGATGTAGTCAGGAGAGCAGCATCGTTTCAAATGCAAACGGGGCCGGAAATCCGGCCCCGTTGCTATTGGTGCTGCCGAGTGCGTTATTTGAAAGTGTAGATGAAGCTCGCCAAAACCATGTTGACATGGTAGCCGGGTGCTTGCTGACCGGTCGGCAAAACGCCGGTTGGGGAGGTGCCGAAGGCGTAGCCGTTGTAATAGAAGTCGGTGGATTGCAGGTTACGGTAAACATAACCCAGCGAAAGCTTGGCATTCTTCTCGAGCTGATAAGTTCCGTTGAGCTTGAACTGTATCATTGCGTTGCGTATCGTCGGCAGGGAACCGCACGTGAAGAGGCTGGGGTCGGAGCAACCCACAGGCGGATTGCCCGACGTTGTCGCCTGGTAGTTGAGCAGCGTGTCGTAATCGCTCTTGCCCAGCGAATAGGTGATGTCGCCCAGGAGATCGAGCTTGCCGCCCATCAGCCCGCCTTGCTTGACATTGAGACCGATGGTCGAGTCGGTGTCCCTCAGGTCGTTGGTCCAGGTGGCGTATTGCGCCACGGGAAGCCGCGTGGCGTTCTGGGTGGTGGGATCCTGCGCGTCTGTCACTTTCCGCGTTCTTTGCGTCTGGGTGAGATAAAGGGTTACCGCGCCTTTTTCCGCGAAGTTGTACGTGCTGTCGAGATCCACGCCCCACGATGTGCCTTTTTGGACGCCGTATAGCTGGATGTATTCGTCATAGGTATAACGGCCGGCGGCAGTGAAAGACAGCTTGTCGGTGGCCTGCCAGTTGCTACCCAGCTTCAGCATGTTTTGATTGCGCGACGCTTCGAAAAAAGGATGGAACCCGTTGTAATCACCCGCATTCTGGCCTGGAATGGCTGGCACAAACGTAAAGTTGGTGTTGATCATCGCGGCGCGCGCATTCGTATCGAAGTCTGTTCTGCGAGCGCTGTAGACATAGCCGACGTTGAAGTTGAGATCGTCGCTGGCCTTCAGGCGATAGGTGGCGCTTAATTTCGGGTCCTTCGTTTTGGTTGCGGTGACGCAATTGGTGCCCGCCGGGTAACCGACGCCACCGCCTGCTACGATGTTGCCGCCCACCGCAAATTGATTACATTCGCGTTGAATTTGGTCGTAGTTAAACGCGAGCCGGAGTTTTTGTTTTGCGTCCAGCCGATAATCGCCTGCCAATTCGGCTCCTGTTCGCTTGATGCTGAGCGGCGTATTTGGATAGTTGTAGATGTTGGCGCCGTCGATCGCCTTCGAATTGTAGAGATTCGAACTCGTGCGGTTGTCGCGATCGTCGTACTTGACGCTGGCGGAGAGCGCCAAGTCCTTGGTGGTCTGGTCCGTCAGCTTCACGTCGGCGTGGATATTGGCGACGGCTCCATTGAGCGATGCCGTCGGAGAATTGGTTACCATAACGCTCGTGATGTCATAATTGTAGGCGGCATCCTGCGTGTTGTATGCGTAAGACAGGCCGCCGGCCAGTTTCGTCCGCGGCGAAAACGCATAGCCGCCGTCCACGCTGATTTTCTGATAATTATTGGTGGGTGGCGTGCCAAACGTCTGAATGACCGACGTCGCATCCGCAAAAGTTCCAAATTTGAAGCCGTTGTAGTTATCCCGGTAAAACGAGCCGTAATAAGCTATGGTCGCATACCCCTTTTCCCCGGCCCAATTAAACGCCGCAGTGGCGGTTTCCGTTCTCGAGTTCGTAGGGATCGGCAATAGCGAAATTTTCTGATTTGCGGCCCCGCCGAAATTCGATGATCCGACGGACCCCAGTTTGGCGCCGGACATATCGAGATGGTTGAAATCGAACTTGAAGTCCCATTCCCGATTCAGCACGTAGGTGCCGTTCAGGGTCGTGTTATCGCGTTTACTGCTGAGGTCGAGCGGATGAAATAGTCCCAGTTGCGTGGAATTCAGGACCCGCGTATTGGGAGCGGCCCCGAAGCCGGGCAGGGTAAACACATTTCCCCCATTGGTGCCTTGATAAGGCGTCTGGAAGGAATCCGA
>CAZEAX010000694.1:0-2182 GCA_964510405.1 uncultured Streptomyces sp.
CCCATATGGCCGCCGGACTCGTAGACCGCCCATCCGAGCGGCATCGGTGTGAGTTCCAGATCGGGCAGCAATCGCACGTAATCGACTGCAGGCAGCGCCGCAAGAAGATGGTTTTGCTTTGGGGTATGCGGTGAAGACATCGTGACCGACTCTTGGCCTCATTCATGGAGGTGTAATTGATAGGGTCAAAACCGCAAATTCGCCGGAACAACTAAGATTGACGCTTTCCCATCTATGAACCAGCTGTAGTTTACTCCTTATGTTCGCTACCGAACGATGTTACTTCTTTTGTTCACTACGATGAGATAAATTCTGTGCGTTATCAATGCATTTGGCGCCTGCTCGCTAGGTTAGATAATGCATCATCGCCCCTGCGCGGGGATGCAACAGGCTCATTGGTGGTTGTAATGAGCCCTGAATTGATCACTCTTTCGCGCGAGGTTCCCGCTCAGAGCTAATCTAGGCACCACTGAGAGTTAAGAAGTCCGCCCGAATCAACGTCGCGTCGCACAAATTGATACCATGTCGGTCATCAACCCCATTCATCATTCCATGACGACAACACACAGAACAGGCAAGGATGAACTCCAGAACATTGCACACAAGGCGATGCTCCAGCGCGGGTTGCTGCCGGACTTTTCACCCTTGGTAATCGCTGAGGCCAACCAGATTACGCAGGCCGCGACCGCGTCCGGCGCCGCGATTCGTGATTTGCGCACCCTGCTCTGGGCGTCGATCGATAATGACGATTCCCGCGATCTCGATCAACTCTCGGTTGCTGAACCCGTGGCGGGCGGTGCGGTAAAAATCCTCGTCGCCATCGCCGACGTCGACGCATTGGTAAAGAAAGATTCAGCGATCGATGAACACGCGCGGACCAATACGACCTCTGTCTACACGGCCGCACAAATCTTTCCGATGCTGCCCGAGAAACTGTCGACCGACCTTACTTCGTTGGGCGAGGGTCAGGAACGGCTGGCGCTCGTAATAGAAATGGTGATTGCCATCGACGGCACAGTGACGGCTTCCGACATTTACCGGGCGGTAGTTCTTAATCGCGCCAAGCTTGCCTACAACGGGATCGCAGCATGGCTCGAAGCCACGGCACCGGCCCCGCCAAAACTTGCGGCAGTGTCCGGACTGGATGAACAACTCCGCACTCAGGACCGGGCCGCGCAGGCGCTGCGCATGGTGCGACATACGCATGGCGCGCTGGGACTGGAAACGCTGGAAGTTCGGGCCGTGTTTGACGATGGCGCGCTGGCCGATTTGCTGCCGGACGAAAAGAACCGGGCGAAGGAACTGATTGAGGACTTCATGATTGCGGCCAATGGCGTCACCGCAAAATATCTCGAAAAGCAAGGCCTTCCCTCGCTTCGCCGCGTGTTACGGACCCCAAAGCACTGGGACCGGATCGTCACGCTGGCGGCCGAATCGGGGGATCAGTTGCCGCTGACGCCGGACGCCGCTGCACTGGATGCTTTTCTGACCAAACGTCGTAAAGTTGACCCAGAGCGCTTTCCTGACGTTTCGCTCTCCGTCGTCAAGCTGCTGGGCTCGGGCGAGTATCTACTGCAAGTGCCCGGCCAGCCATCCGAGGGACACTTCGGACTGGCCGTGAAAGACTATACCCATTCCACCGCACCGAACCGCCGGTTTCCCGACCTCATCGCCCAACGTCTGTTGAAGGCGGCGCTCACCGGGCAACCGTCGCCGTACACCAACGACGAACTTACAACGCTAGCACAGCACTGCACCGACCAAGAGGACAATGCAGCAAAAGTGGAGCGACAGGTCCGGAAGTCTGCCGCAGCGCTGCTCCTTGCCTCGCGCATCGGTGCGCGGTTTGATGCCATCGTGACCGGGGCGTCGGACAAGGGAACATGGGTGCGCATTTCCGGGCCGACAGCCGAAGGCAGGGTCGTCCGCGGATTCGAGGGGCTCGAAGTCGGTAACCGCGTCCCCGTGGAATTGATCCACACCGACGTCCCGCGCGGCTTTATCGACTTTGCAGTCGTGCGCCAGAAATCATGAGTTCGATCGGTCAACCAGCCAAACCTGTCGCGTACAAGAACGACGCGTTCCTCGACAGCGACGATGGGCGTCCGCTGCGCATCCTTGCCGAGTACCTCGAGCCTCTGCACGCTTTTCAGCGCGAACGCGTTTGCGACACGATCGTGTT
>CAZEAX010000695.1:0-2165 GCA_964510405.1 uncultured Streptomyces sp.
CTTTGCTGCCGATTCGGTCTCGACGTCTCAAGAGCAATCGACCTGCAGCGGCAGCGAAAACCGCCGCGACATGCGGTTGCATCATCCACGCAGGTTGGCGCCGCGCCGCGACGCGGATTCGATTATGATTTGGCGGTCCAATTCCTGCGTAGAGCCATGCTGCTATTTGCCCATCGCGGGTATCACGTTGAAGCACCCGAAAATTCGCTCGCCGCATTCGAGGCAGCTGTCAGGCTCGGCGTTGACGGGATCGAAACCGATGTGCGATTGAGCCGGGACGGTTTGCCCGTGATCATTCACGACCGGGTGACCCCGCGCAAGCGCGCGGTGGCCGACCTTACGCGGCGGCAAATCGAAGTGGATGTCGGCCATCCGGTGCCGACCCTGCCTGAAATTCTCGATGCGTTCCCTGACGTCCGATGGAATATCGAGATCAAGAATCCCGAAGCGTGGCCGGCTGCATCGCGTGTGCTGGCGCAATTCCAGGGGACGCGACGGCTGCTGGTTACTTCGTTCAGGCACGATGTCGTGAAACAATGCGCCGATCAGCTCGCAATCGACTGCGGGTTGCTGCTCGCGCATCGTCCGCTCGACGTCGGCGCGATCATGGCCGGTTGCGCGGGGCAACCGCGAATCAGGGCAATTGTCTGGGACTACAACGTGACCGACGAGAACGTCCTGCAAGCGGTCGCGGCCGGCGGGTGGCGTAATTTTGTTTACGGCGCCGCCACGCCGGCCGAACACCAACGCTGTATGGCGCTCGGCCTTGCCGGCGTGATCACGGACTATCCGCCGCTGATTATGGAGACCCGCGCGTGAGTTTCATATTGGCGCTCGATCAGGGCACGACCAGCTCCCGCGCCATCGTGTTCGATCGCGGCGGTGCGATCAAGGCCGTGGCGCAGAAAGAATTTCGGCAGATATTCCCGCAGCCCGGATGGGTCGAGCACAACGCGAACGAAATCTGGGAAACCCAAATGGGCGTTGCCGCCGAGGCTGTCGCGCGCGCCGGGATCACTACGCGCGATATCGACGCGATAGGCATCACCAACCAGCGCGAAACCACGGTCGTGTGGAATCGCGCGAGCGGCGTGCCGGTATGCAATGCCATCGTATGGCAGGACCGGCGCACGGCGACCCTGTGCGACGAATTAAAGGCAGGCGGAGGCGAGGAGTTTTTTACCGGCAAAACCGGTCTCGTGCTGGATGCGTATTTTTCCGGCACCAAATTGCGCTGGATACTCGACAATGTAGAGGGGGCCCGGGCGCGGGCGCAAGCCGGCGAACTCGCTTTCGGGACGATAGACAGCTGGCTCGTGTGGAAATTATCGGGCGGAAAAGCTCACATCACGGACGCGAGCAACGCTTCGCGCACGCTGCTGTTCAATATTCATACCGGAGATTGGGACCAGGAACTGCTGGATGCGCTGAAGATTCCGCGCACGGTCTTGCCGCAGGTTGTGGCTTCCAGCGGCGTGGTTGCGGAGACCGCTGCCGAGTTGTTCGCGTCGCGCATACCGATTGCAGGCATCGCAGGCGACCAGCAGGCTGCGCTGTTCGGCCAGCGGTGCGTCGAGCCCGGCATGGTCAAGAACACCTACGGTACGGGCTGCTTCATGCTCATGCATACGGGCGGCAAGCCGGTGCATTCGCGCAATAAATTATTGACGACGACCGCATGGCGCATCGGCGGGACGGATGAATACGCGCTCGAAGGCAGCGTGTTCATTGCCGGCGCCGCGGTACAGTGGTTGCGCGACAGTCTCGGTATCATCAAGACTGCCGGCGACGTCGAAGCATTGGCTGCCAGCGTTCCCGACAACGGCGGGGTTTACTTCGTACCGGCATTTGCCGGGCTGGGCAGTCCCCACTGGGACCCCTATGCGCGCGGTGCGATCGTAGGGCTTACGCGCGGGACAGGTGCTGCGCATATTGCGCGCGCGGCGTTGGAGAGCATCGCATACCAAACCGCGGATGTGCTGCGCGCAATGGAAGCGGATGCAGGCATCAGTTTGAGCGAACTGCGCGTAGACGGCGGGGCAACCCAGAACGATCTGCTGATGCAGTTCCAGGCTGACATGCTTGGCGTGCGCGTGGTGCGGCCGAAAGTATTTGAAACCACCGCGCTGGGTGCTGCCTACCTCGCCGGGCTTGCGGTCGGTTAC
>CAZEAX010000696.1:0-2165 GCA_964510405.1 uncultured Streptomyces sp.
CGATCTAGAAATATCACGTAAGCTGGCGATAGATCCATTGCGCGGAAGAGAATAACTTGCGATCGTCGTTGCGCCGCGCCACCAATTGCGCACCGACGGGCAGTCCATGCGGACCTTTGAACACGGGAATTGTCATGACCGGCACATGAACGGTAGTCCAGATCGCTGACGGAGACACATTACCCGTAGAATTCGTTCCGACGGGCGCTTCACCCGTTGCAGACGCGGCAAGCAGCACATCACAATCGTCGAATATCTGGCCGAAATCCATACGGCATTTTTCCGCGAAATTGCGCGATTCGACATACTTCTCATACGTGCACGACAGACCATCCTTGATGCGCCCACCTCGCAAACGCCCGCTGATGCCTTCCCAGTGGTTTTCGATCTCCCACGTGAAATTACGAGCAAACTCGAAGCTCGATATCCAGCGGTGCGCATCCTCTATGCGCTCTAGTTCCGGCGGCGGCGTGATTTCCTTAACAACCGCGCCGGCTTTGCGCAGTGCCTGTGCCGCGTCTTCGAGCAACTTTTGCGTATACGGCTCGATAACCGGCCATAGATGAGTCCGGCAAAAGCCGATGGTCGGAATGCGGGGTACGGCAGGCAAAGGCTGCGGTTCAATGCCCAAGAGAACCTCGCGATACAGCGCAATGTCCTCGACCGAGCGTGCGATTAGCCCCAAAGTATCGAGCGAACCCGACGCTTCTTTCACACCAGTGCAACGTAGGTCGCCATACGTTGGCCGGTAGCCAAAGGTGCCGCAAAAAGAAGCCGGACGAATCGTCGAGCCAGTTGTCTGGGTGCCGATTGCCAAAGGCACCATGCAATCGCCCACCGCTGCCGCCGAACCACTCGACGAACCACCCGGTGTGCGGGTCGGATCAAACGGATTGCGCGTCTTACCGGGATACTGGTTGGCGAATTCGGTCGTTACGGTCTTACCGAGTAACAGACCGCCCGCCTTGCGGCCTAGCGCGATGCACGTCGCGTCGTTCTTCGGTTGATGGCCTCGGTAGATTGGTGAGCCATACTCGGTCGGCATATCACAGGAGTCGATAATATCTTTGATACCGAATGGCACACCGATCAGCGGCCCGCGCTTGCTGCCATTATCGATGTCACGCGCCTTGGCGATCACCTGTTCCGGATTAAGGTAATGCCATGCACCAACCTCGGGTTCACGCTGCGCTATGCGTTCGAGGCATGCACGCACGACGGCTTCGCACGTGACTTCGCCCGCGGAAACCAACCGCACGATTTCAGTCGCGGTGAGTTCGTTAAGACGTCCAGATAATTTTTTGCCCGCGCCTATATTCATAAGATATCCTTCGGAAACACCTTCGTTTGGTCATTCTACTTCCGAAGATCGCTCTGCCGCTCGATAAATTCGATAATTTAGTTGGTCAATTTGCGCGTGCGCCAGCATCGGCGACTAGCTTCGCCCACTTCGCGACTTTCTTCTTCAAGTATTCGCCAAATTCGGTTGGCGTGCTTGTAATCGTGTAATCGGTTCAACGCCCTGCGCTAGCAAACGACCCATCACGTCAGGCGACCCTAAAAGCCGTAGCCTTCAGCCCAGTGCCGCTCTACAACTGCCCAGGACTCCGAGAGCGCGGATGTGCTGGTCGTGACGCCGCGTTGGCGTCACGAAAAGGCCGCGTACCCTTAATTTGAGTGCGACGCATTGTTCGACGTTGTTCATTCGGAAACGAATTGCGCCGATGCATCGTGCATCGGTTGTCCCAAATCACCACATCTCCCGGCGCCCATTTATGGTACCAAGAAAAATCCTGGTTAGCCGCATGTTTCCAAAGCTGGTCGAGTAACGCTTCAGAGTCCGCTATGGAATGCTCGTGCACATAAGAATAAGGACGGCGTCCCAAAAACAATGCATCGATTCCCGTCTCTGGATGAGTACGTATTGCGGAATGACTTGGTCCAGGCGAAATACTCGGGTCCTTTGGCAACTCGAATCCACCCCGCAGGAATCCACCACTGTTGTGAGTCGCGTCGTGCTTAATCGTTACGCTCTCGAGTTTTGAACGAAATTCTTGAGGTAATTCCTCTAGCGCCCGATACATGTTACAAAATCCGGTCTCGCCGCCTGTCGATGACACCTCAATAGCAAAAAGTACGCTTGCATCCGGTGGCACCTCGATGTA
>CAZEAX010000697.1:0-2156 GCA_964510405.1 uncultured Streptomyces sp.
GGGCGCGGGGCTCCGCGCACGCGGCGATGACGCGCCGGAAATCCGAGTCGGCACGCACTTCGTACGCATGCTTGCGCAGCACCCTGCCGAGCGAGCGCGCGACTTTCAACTCACGCGGTATGAGCACCATGCGCGGATCGGGGCTCCACCACAATATCGGCTGGCCGGGACTGAACCACGGGAAAATCCCGTGGCGGTAGGCGTCGATCAGACGCGCGACCGACAATTCACCGCCGGCGGCAAGCAAGCCGTTGGGCTCGGCCAGCGCATCACTCAGGGGCGGGAACGGGTCACCGGAACGCAGCCATCGAATCATGCGGTGATTGTACTCACCGGTGGCGGCCGCGCGGGGTCAACCGTAACGGCGACGGCGCGGGTTGGCTGTTTGAAATGAGCGGCTTTGCGTCTGTTCGAGTTGCAACGGCGCAAGGCCGTTAAACGGGAGCGCGATTATTCGATCGAGCCGCAGGCTATGCGGTCCTTGCCTTGCTGTACAACCATACCTTTGCCGAGCAGCCCGCCGGAGTTCTTGCTCACGGAGGTGCCGGTAATGGAATAGGCGGCGACCGCTTTGCCGAATTCGTCCGGCTGCAGCGGGCCAATTTCGCGTTCAAATACGCCGGCGCTCGCCGCGTCGGCGGCACTGCAATCGCCTTTTTCGTAGATGCGCAACGTGATCAGCCCGGGCGGAAGGGCGGCGAGTTCGGCTTTGACGCGTACCGCATTGCCGGTTTCGGTGAGGTTGACGTCACCGTGAACCTGACTGCCGCTCGCAGGTCGCATAATGGCGTTGGCGGACGGGCCGGTCGCCTGCGGCGGCGTCGCGCACGCGGTTAGCAACAACGCGCAGGAAATAACTCCCCGTGATGATTTCATCGAGCCCCCTCCTTTTTTGCTAATGACCACGCTGCGCCTGCATTTGCCACCATCGTGGCACGCAGCGCGCGCAGGTTTTGTCCGATTATCCTGCGCGCGCGCATGCGTGCTGTCAACCGCGCACGGCGCCGGAGTTTATTCGATCACGCCGCAACCATACCGACCGCCGGCGTTACCGGTCGGATCGGTTTTGAGGTCGTCCGCATTGGCGTGCACGATCACGCCGCGACCGATAACGCCATCCGCGCCTTTACCCACAGCAATGCCATCAACCATCAGCGCGATCGTCGCCTTGCCATATTCGTCGGCATTCAGATTGCCGAGGTCTCCGGCATGACGCTCGGCGGCGGTCGGCGCGCCGTGCTTCTTCGCCTGCGGGTTGAAGTGGCCGCCGGTACTCATGCCATCCGCGGCGCTGCAATCGCCCTTCTCGTGAATGTGAAACCCGTGCGCACCGGGAGACAGCCCGGCAATCTCCGCGGTAACGCGCACCCGGTTGCCGACTTGCGTGAACTTTGCTTCACCGTGAACCTGCGAGCCGCTGGCCGGCCGTATCACCGCAACTGCGCTGGGACCATCGGGTTCGGCAGTCGCGCACGCTGCCAACAATAACGCGCATCCTGCCGCTGTCATGACGTGTTTCATCGGATCCACCCTCCTGAATGAAATGCTGCAAGTTTTGTTGTTCTGCACACCGGGTTCATCGTCTCCGATTGGCGAAGGCGTGTCAACATTGCACCTGCTGACGGCAGTACCGCCGCAATTCGGCGACTATCGCGCTACCGGCGACCGGTTGGCGTGCACGCTGGTCGCCGTATTCCAGCGCCAGCTTGAATTCGTACTTGGTGAAGAATGCGTCGAACATCTCGCCGCCGAGCGTGCCGACTGCGTAGAGTTGATCGCCCGGCCTGTCGTATTCGAGCAAGATCGCCGACAGCGGTTGCAGCGCGGGGCCGCCGAGCACCCGCGCGCCGGTCGCCGGATCGTACTCGCTGTGCTCCGAGCAGCAGTGGATCACGTTGCGGTGGGTGATCTTGGACGGACCGGCTTCAATGCGATAGCTTATAAAGCTGATCTGGCGCGTGGGATAGGACAGCCGGTGCGCGCAAATTGCGGAGTATCCGACGATCGAGTTTTGCGGACCGACCCCGCCCGGCCATTCATAATCGGTGCCCGTTTCCGTTTTGAGCGTCACCGCCTGCTGCGTCGGCTTGCCGAGATTCAGCAGAAAGCACGGCGTTGCGGCATAAGGATAGTGAAAAATGTAATTACGGTCGACG
>CAZEAX010000698.1:0-2148 GCA_964510405.1 uncultured Streptomyces sp.
AACTGCTGGTCGCGCATCCCGCAGTGCCGGCAACGACGTTGAAGGAATTGATCGCGCTGGCGAAAGCGCGGCCCGGCGCGCTCAATTACGCGTCGGTCGGCGTCGGCAGTCCCAATCATCTCGGCATGGAACTCCTGAAGTCGATGGCCGGAATCGACCTCGTGCACGTACCGTACAAGGGCGCGACGCCGGCGATGGCGGATCTGATGGCGGGGCAGGTGCAAGTGGCGTTCAACGGCCTGGCGTCGGTGCTGCCGCAAATCGCGACCGGCAAGTTGCGGGCGATCGCGATCGGCAGCGCGCGGCGCTCGCCGGCTGCGCCGGACGTGCCGACGGTGGCCGAGGCGGGCGTGCCGGGATTCGAATACGTCGCGTGGAACGGCAATTTTGCGCCGGCCGGCACCCCCGCAGCATTGATTGCAAAGATCAGCGGCGATATTCGCAAGGCGCTCGTATCACCTGACGTAGTGCAGCGGCTGGCGGGCCTAGGTTCTGAACCGTCCGGCAGCACGCCCGCGCAATTCGCGGCGTACCTGAAAGAAGATCACGTGCGCTGGTCGCGCGTCGTGAAAGCGGTCGGGCTGAAGCCCGACTAACGGCTCTAGCGATCCGTGGCAATGCGCACGAGCGGCCCGATCGCCTCATCGCGGGCGGCGACGTCGGCCGCGCGGACCGGGACGACGATACTGGCGCGCGCGTTGACCCGCGTGGCGCCGGCTCTTTGCAATTCAGGCAGCGCGGCGGCAAGTGCATTCATCAGTTCGGGCGTCAGCGCGTCAAGCGCCGGGCGGATCTGGTCGCGCAGATCGGGCAGATTCTTGAACGGCGGCTGGTTTTGCGCGCGCCATTCGGCGAAGCGCGCACGCTGGATGATTTTCGACGCTTCGATCTGGGCGCGGAAGAAGTCGCGGACGATTCCCGCGTCGAGGCCGTAGCCTGCCGCCTGCCGGCCCAGGCCATCGATGATTTCGCGCTCGCGCGGCAGGTCTTCGATTGGCGCACCGCTGTTCCATTTGTTGCGCGCGACGTCGTCCATGTAGCCCAGACGCTGTCCGATCAATTGCAGCAGGCGATCGAGTTTTGCCGTTGCCGGGGCCGCTTGCGGCGCGGCGCAACCCGCGAGGAAGAGGGCGGCGAGTGCGGAAAGAAATCGGCGCCGCGCGGGCGCCGTGATGCGATTGACAGGCATGCCGGTCGCCGCTTAAACGATCGTGCGACCGAGCAGCAGGTATTCCATCAGCGCCTTTTGCACGTGCAGGCGGTTTTCGGCTTCGTCCCAAACGACGCTCTGCGGGCCGTCGATGACTTCGGCGGCCACCTCTTCGCCGCGGTGCGCGGGCAGGCAATGCATAAACAATGCGTCGGGCTTGGCCATGCGCATCATTTCGGCGTCGACCTGCCAGTCTTCGAAATCGTGCTTGCGTTCGGCGTCTTCGGCTTCCATGCCCATGCTCGTCCACACGTCGGTGGTGATCAGATCGGCGCCGCGCGCCGCTTCGAGCGGATCGGCGAACGATTCGAAATGGCTGTCGTCGTAAATGCCGGCGCGCTCGGGCTCCACCTCGTAGCCGGGCGGCGTCGAAACGTGAACATTGAAGTCGAGTATCGTCGCGGCCTGCAGCCACGTATTGCAGACGTTGTTGGAGTCGCCGATCCACGCGACTGTCTTGCCTCTGATCGAGCCGCGGTGCTCGATGTAAGTAAAGATGTCGCCCAGGATCTGGCACGGGTGGTATTCATTGGTCAGGCCGTTGATGACAGGCACCCGCGAGTTCGACGAGAAGCGCTCGATGATCGTCTGCTCGAACGTGCGGATCATCACGATGTCGACCATGCGCGAAATCACGCGCGCGACGTCTTCGAGCGACTCGCCCCGGCCCATCTGGGTGTCGCGCGTCATCAGCGTGATGACCGAGCCGCCGAGCTGGTTGAAGCCGGCCTCGAACGACACGCGCGTGCGAGTGGAATGCTTCTCGAACACCATGGCGAGCGTGCGGTCGACCAGCGGCTGGTACGGTTCGTAACGCTTGAACCTGTCCTTGATCCAGCCCGTGCGCGCGAACAGGTATTCGTACTCGTCGAGAGTAAAGTCCTTGAACTGCAAATAATGACGGAGTTCCATGGCGGAAACGGCCGCAAAACCGCTTA
>CAZEAX010000699.1:0-2145 GCA_964510405.1 uncultured Streptomyces sp.
GGCGGATCGCCTCGAGGAACGGCAGCGACTCGATATCGCCGACCGTGCCGCCGATTTCGACGATCGCAACCTCGGCATCGGCGGCGCCGCGCTTGATGAACAGCTTGATTTCGTCGGTGATGTGCGGAATGACCTGCACCGTGCCGCCGAGATAATCGCCGCGCCGCTCCTTCTTGATCACGCTTTCGTAGATCTGGCCGGTCGTGAAGTTGTTGCGCTTGCCCATCTTGGCGCTGACGAAGCGCTCGTAGTGGCCAAGGTCGAGGTCGGTTTCAGCGCCGTCGTCGGTGACGAACACCTCACCGTGCTGAAAGGGGCTCATGGTGCCGGGATCCACGTTGATATAGGGATCCAGCTTCAGCATCGAGACTTTGAGGCCGCGGGTTTCGAGAATCGCGGCGAGGGAGGCGGCAGCGATACCTTTGCCTAGGGAGGAGACTACACCACCTGTGACAAAGATATATTTGGTCATTTCATGTCATACCAGCCGTTTGCACATTCTAGCGCAATCGGCGGCGGCACTCAATGAAATTCGCGCCCGATCAGCGGGTTTCAACGCGGCGGCGGCGCTTTTTTGGCTTCGCTCGCGAGGTACAGCCAGGTTTCAACCACCGTGTCGGGATTGAGCGAAAGGCTGCCGATGCCCTCGTCCATCAGCCATTTCGCCAGATCAGGGTGGTCCGACGGTCCCTGCCCGCAAATGCCCACGTATTTGCCCGCCTTGCGGCACGCCTGGATCGCCAGATGCAGCATGTGCTTGACCGCGGGATCGCGCTCGTCGAACCCTTCTGCGATGATGCCGGAGTCGCGGTCGAGCGCCAGCGTCATCTGGGTCATGTCGTTGGAGCCGATCGAGAACCCGTCGAAATGCTCGAGGAATGCGTCCGCCAGGATCGCGTTCGACGGGATCTCGCACATCATGATGATCCGCAGGCCGTTCTCGCCGCGCTTCAAGCCGTTTTGCGCCAGTGCTTCGATGACGTTCTTCGCCTCCCCGACGGTACGGACGAACGGCACCATGAGTTCGACGTTGGTCAAACCCATCTCGTCGCGCACCTTCTTCATCGCGCGGCATTCGAGCGCGAAGCAGTCGCGGAACCCCGGGGCGATATAGCGCGAAGCGCCGCGGAAGCCGAGCATCGGATTTTCCTCGTGCGGCTCGTACTTGGAGCCGCCGGTCAGGCTCGAATACTCGTTCGACTTGAAATCCGACAGTCGCACGATTACCGGCTTCGGCCAGAATGCGGCGCCGAGAGTGGCGACACCTTCGCACAGTTTTTCCACATAAAACTCGACCGGATTGGCGTAGCCCGCCGCATGCTGTTCGACCGCGAGCTTCAAATCACCCGGCAGGTCCGGGTACGCCAGCACTGCCTTCGGGTGCACGCCTATCATGCGCGCAATAATGAATTCGAGTCTCGCCAACCCCACGCCGTCGTTGGGCAGGCGCTGGAACTCGAATGCGAGCTCAGGATTTCCGACATTCATCGTGATTTTGAGCGGGGCCTTGGGCATTGCTTCGAGCGACAAATCGATCACCTCGACTTCGAGTATGCCGCGGTACACGAAACCCGTGTCCCCCTCGGCGCACGACACCGTGACCGGTCTGCCGTCTTTCAACACGCGAGTCGCGTCACCGCACCCGACGACTGCAGGAATGCCGAGTTCGCGCGCGATAATCGCCGCGTGGCAGGTGCGTCCGCCGCGGTTGGTGATGATTGCCGAAGCGCGTTTCATGACCGGCTCCCAATCCGGATCCGTCATGTCCGTCACCAGCACATCTCCCGGTTGCACGCGGTCCATCTCCGCCGCGCTTTGCACGAGCTTCACCGGCCCCGCGCCGACCCTTTGCCCGATCGCGCGACCCGACGCGAGCACGTCGGAGCGTTGCTTCAGCCGATAGCGGCGCAGCGTGTCCACTTTCTCGCTCGCTTTGACGGTCTCCGGACGGGCCTGCAGGATGTAAAGCTTGCCATCCACGCCGTCGCGCCCCCATTCGATGTCCATCGCTCGCTGGTAGTGCTGCTCGATGATCAGCGCGGCGCGCGCAAGTTCCTCGACATCGGCGTCGCTGATCGAAAAACGGCGCCGCTCGACTTCCGGCACGTCGTCATGCAACCGGGCGGCAAGCCCCGCGATAAGGCA
>CAZEAX010000700.1:0-2097 GCA_964510405.1 uncultured Streptomyces sp.
TGCCGCCGCAGCGCACCGCGTGCGCGAGCGGCCCGTCGACCCACACTGTCTCGTTGTTCGTGATCAAGTAGCGCCCGATCAGATCTGCAGCAGTGAGATCGTCATGACAGGAGACCGTGATCAGCGGCCGCTTCAGACGCCATGCCATGTATTCCATGAACCGCGTTTTGCCGCAGCCCGTCGGCCCTTTGAGCAGCACCGGGATCTGGGTCGCGTATGCAGCTTCGAACAATTCGATTTCGCCGCCGATCGGTTCGTAGTACGGCTCGCGTTCTATCATGCGTGCCGCGGTCCGGCCGGCCGGCTCCTTCGATGCAGCAACTTTGCCGGGAATGGGTTTACTCATCGAGTCGCCTGAAATGTTTAATCGGTGCGCGGAGTAGAAATGCAGGATCGGCGGTCGCTAAACCGGAACCGCGCGAATCTCGAATTCCAGGGTCTGCAGGTCGCCGAATACATAGGTAGCAGGCGCGCTCACGCCGGCGACGGTACCCGGATCGATACGCAGGGTTTCGTTACCTTTGACGTTCCGGATGCGTTCGATGACCGCGCGGTGTTCGTGACCGTTGCATACGAGGTCGAAGTCGCCCGTGAGCGCCATGGCTTTCGCGTAGTGCGGGTAGTGCACCATGAAAATGCGTCTTTGCGCGAGAACCGGCGAGCCGTCCTGGCCGTAGTAGCGTATGAGATTGCCGGATTCCTGCGCGAACCGGCACAAGTTAAACAGGTCGCCTGCGTTGTTGCCGTGGATCAGATGGAGCGGCAACTCGAATTTGATGATTGCGTGCAATGTGGACGGCGTTACCAGATCGCCGCAGTGCAATATTGCCTCGGCGCCGAGCGCTTTCGCCTCCGCGACGGCGGCGGCGAGCGGTTCGCGATGGTCGTGGCTGTCGGAGAGTATGCAAATTTTCAACGTTACGCTTTCCTGTCGATTTCGTTGTCGCCGGTAGTTTCTCATAAATGGTCCCGCCGCATGCGGCGGCCCTTGCAAGGCGTGCAATCAAAATTTTTTCTATGGACGTATAACCATTTTCTTGGGCTGGCCTATGCCTATCAGCGTAAAATCGACGCGGTTTGGAGGGGGAGTCCGCAGCAGTTTCAAGCTCAACCATGCTTGTCACGGTCCGCAGTTTCGGTGACATAACGGCGGTGTTGTGCGCCGCGCCCTTTCAGCACTGAAGAATTAACTTGGGGGACAGATGTTCACGAACAATCCATTTGCCGCGTTGACCGATTTTCTGCCGCCTGTGGTCATGCAGACCTATCTCGTGGTCATGATCGTCCTGGTTGTGGCAGGAACGCTGTTTGACGTCATTCACAAGGGCAGCGCCAGGTATTTTTTCAATAACTGGCGCAAATCACAAAATAAAGGCACCAAAGAAGTTGGTGATGGCGAACTGGTATCGATTGCCGTCCAGACGGCAGTCGTCGACGTGCTTACCTCCGGAGAGTTTTGCAATGCGCGCCGCCGGCTGGCCCATCTGCTAACGATGTACGGGTTCGTGATCTATCTCGTCACCACCGTCATGATGGTGTTCTGTTATCCGACACCCGCCACCCCGACGCCTGAACTGGTCCCGCAACTCTGGTGGCTTGGCGGCCTGATGGTCTGCCTCGGCGGCTACTGGTTCTGGTTTTTCATCCGCGTCGACGTCGCCGCCGAGGGCGGTTCACCGTTTCGCGTGATGCGCGCGGATCTCTTCGTTCTCTCGCTGTTGGCGAGCGTTACGCTCGGCTTGATCTGGGCGTCCGCGCAGGCGAAGGGCGGTTCATGCGCTAATGCGCTCTTTGGCTTGTATATCATCGCCACGACCGTATTGTTCGGCGGGATACCTTGGTCCAAGTTCGCACACATGTTTTTCAAGCCGGCCGCGGCCTTCGAGAAAAGAGTATCCAAGGCCAATGGCGGCGCCGACAATTTGCCGACGCTGACCCGTGACGATCCCGAGCAACAGAAAAGACACTCCATGGAATTGTTGCGAGACGCTTCGATGGACATGGGACTTGGCATCAAGCGCGAAGCACCTCGTCACTATTAAAGAACACCCCGCAAGATCTATCGGAACACATCAAGGAGCCGACTTATGCCTACCT
>CAZEAX010000701.1:0-2092 GCA_964510405.1 uncultured Streptomyces sp.
CTGACCGAAACGTTGCCGGTACCGGTGATAAGCCTGGGTTCCGGCAATACGTCGGACGGTGTTCATATCATCGGCTCCGACCTCTTCCATCTCTACGAAAAGCACACGCCGCGTCATTCCAAAATTTATTGCGATCTCGTGCCGCTCATCGAAAAAGGCCTGACCGACTATCGCGACGAAGTCAGGAAGCGGATCTACCCGGGCAAGGAACACACGGTGTTCATGAAGGAAGACGAGCTGAAGAAATTCAAAGACAAGGTCGGCTGGAAGAAGTGACTTCGCCCGCGACCGCGAGCGCCGCGCCGGGCGGCGTCGAGATCGTCGCCGCGACCGGCTTTTTCGCCGAGCTCACGCTGGCGCAGCGCGAGCGCGTGGCCGCATTGGGCCGGATCGAAAGCTACCGGCAGGACGGCCAGATCTACAATATCGGCGACGCGGCGACCGATTTCTACGTGCTGGTGGACGGCATGGTGCGCTTCAGCATCGGGCTCGGCACCCGGCGCGCTGCCGCCGGCCAGGTCCTGCGCCGCGGCGAAGTTTTCGGGTGGGCCGCGCTCGTCGAACAGGCGCCGAAACGCATCGCTTCCGCATTCTGCATTTCACCGTGCACCGTGCTGGCCATCAACGGCGACCAGTTGTTGCTGTTGATGGAGGCCGACCACAGCCTGGGTTTCAGGCTCATGAAACAATTGAACGTGCTGATCACCGGCAATCTCACCGCGTTTGCCTCGGGATGATCGCGGATGAGACGATACGTCACGCACTCCAGGGGCATGCCGGCATGCCCCTGATTTTTTGTGGAGGCGGTCCTGCCTGATATCGTCTGGTTGCTCGTAATAGCGTTCGCCGTCGGCACGCTGATCGGCGCCGTCGGCATCGGCGGCATCCTGCTGATTCCGGCATTAAGCACATTCGCCGGTTTGCCCATCCATGCCGCAATGGCGACCGCGCTCTTCACGTTCGCCTTTACCGGCGTCGCCGGAACCATCATGTTCCAGCGCCGCGGCAGCATAAACTGGACCGTTACGCGGCCGGTTTTGCTCGGCGCCGTTTTCTTTGCGTTCATCGGCGCGTGGGTCAATTCCCTGACCGGACCCGGCGCGCTGGCGTTCATACTCGCCGCAATCATCATCTTTGCCGGCGTCTATACCCTCGCCAGATGGCATGGCATGCCGCAACCCGCGTTTGCGGAACGCCCCGCGGCGCAACGTGTGTTGTTGCTCGCGCTCGGCGCGATTGCCGGCTTCGGGTCGGGGTTGACGGGGGTCGGCGGCCCCGCGCTGTCGGTGCCGCTGATGGTGCTGTGTGGATTTCCGGCGCTGACGTCGATCGGAACGAGCCAGGTAATCCAGATAATCGCAGCCGTGTCCGGCACGCTCGCCAATCTGAAATACGGCACGATAGACTACGGCGTGGCCGCCACCGTCACACTGCTCGAAATCTGCGGCGTTTTGCTGGGCGCGCGGATCGTGCACGCGATCAACGCCGACCTGCTGCGCAAATTCGTCGCAGTGCTATGCGTCTTGGTGGGTCTTGGCTTGATGGGGCGCGAACTCGGATGGTTCAGGTAGGCCCGATATTTGCGGCGTTCCTGGCGAAACGCAGTGCCGCGGTATTGCCACTCGTACCTGGCATAGCGGTACCGCAGTGCTTTTCCGACGCGACGAGCGAACACCTCGCCACGCGCCGTGCTGCCGGGCTGTTCGATTTTTCCTTCATGTATTGTGTCGAAATCACCGGCGCCGGAAGCGGCGATTTCCTGCGCGCGGTACAAACGCGCGAGGTCGACACGCTGTCCTGCGGACGCATAGCCTATACGCTGCTGCTGCACGACGACGGCAGCGTGCTCATCGATGCCACCATATGGCGACTCGAAGACGATCGTTACTGGTTGTTTACGGGCCGCCGTGCCGATGCCAATTACATCGCGGATGCTGCACGGGATCACGATGTTGCGCTGAACCAACGGTCACGACAGCAGGCGGTGATCGCCGTCCAGGGACCGGCAAGCCCGGCAATAATCGAGCGCGCCTTGAACGCCCCCGGGGTTCGAACGTTGAAATATTTCTCCTTCACGAAACTGGTCTTCGCA
>CAZEAX010000702.1:0-1840 GCA_964510405.1 uncultured Streptomyces sp.
GTGCGCCAATGAAACTGAAGTTGAAGAAAAATCAACTTCACAAGGATGTCGGTAAAGCACCTGGGATCAAGCTCACCGTGGCCGACATCAAGAAGGAGAAAGCGAAGGGCGGCGTCTACGCCAAGCGCGCACAGTTCGCCGAGAACGCCAGGAAGTGGAAGCATCCAGCAACTGGAAACCGGTAGTGTAGCGGCGGGTTCAACTAATCGCCAATAGCTGAAGTGATAGCATAAAATGTTCGTTAGGGCGAAGGCGAGTCGATTCCGGCCTCCGCTCTGGACCCGCGAATCCATGACGATTTATTCCGGAAGGATCGCACCGATGCAATCGGAACATATGGCACGCCGTCGTTTCATTAAGCTCGCCAGCGCCGCAACCGGGAGTGTGCTGCTCGGCTCGCGCACTGCTTTATCGCAGTCTCCGATGACGATGCCGCAGGGTCCGGGTTCACCAGCCACTGCAAGTGGATTCGCGCTACCCGAAGGCGGTGCGGATCACACGATCCGGATCGGCAACGGTCTGGTTGAGGTCGGCCCGCAGCGCATTCTTTCCACCGCCACTTACAATGGTCAATTTCCCGGTCCGCTGCTGCGCTTGAAAGAAGGCCGGCAGGTAGTTGTGGATATTCACAATGACTCCGACACGCCGGAACAACTGCACTGGCACGGGCAGTTTCTTCCGACCGATGTGGACGGTGCCGCCGAAGAGGGGACTCCCTTCATCCCCGCGCACGGCATGCGCCGAATCGCTTTCACGCCGGGGCCCGCAGGTTTGCGTTTTTATCATACGCATTTGCGCGCAGCTGCCGATTTGTCCGCGGGCCAGTACAGCGGCCAGGTCGGACCAGTCTACATCGAATCCAATCATGAACCTGGCGCCTACGACCGCGAAGTGTTCCTGACGCTTAAGGAATTCGAGCCTTTCTTCATGCGTGGCGGCGACATGGCGATGGATTTTCTCTCCCCCGCGGCGACAGTGCCAGCACTTAAGGAATTGGCAAAAAAAGCCGAGCGCGAAACGAGCGGAACGCCGAAGGGCTACGAGGTTGGCTATCGGGTGTTTACCATCAACGACCGTATGCTGGGGCACGGCGAACCGATCCGCGTCAAGCGCGGCGAGCGCATGCTATTCCATATCCTCAATGGCAGCGCTACGGAAATTCGCAGTCTGGCGCTGCCCGGGCATGCGTTCAAGACGGTGGCGCTCGACGGCAACCCGGTACCGACGCCGGCCTCTGTACCGGTACTTTGGTTGGGCCCCGCTGAGCGCGTTTCCGCGATTGTCGAAATGAACCATCCAGGCGTTTGGGTACTGGGCGACCTAGCGGACGACGACCGCAAACACGGCATGGGCATTGTCGTCGAATACGCCGGTCGCAAGGGAAAACCACAGTGGGTCAAGCCGGCACATTCACGCTGGGACTATGCCCGCTTCGGAAACACCGGCATGACTGCGCCGACGCCGGACGAAATAATTGAAATGACTTTCGCGAAGCAGCAGGCTGCCGCGCAAGGTTTCAATCGATGGACGATCAATGGCGTGCCGTTCGACATGGAAAAGATGAACGCGATGTTCCAACTACGGCGTGGCGGGCGCTATCGCCTTCGAATGCGTAATGCCAGCGACGACATTCACCCGCTGCACCTGCACCGGCACAGCTTCGAATTGACCAAGGTCGCCGGCAAATCCACGTCCGGCGTAATGAAAGACGTGGTCATGCTCGGTGGATACCAGGAAATGGAAGTGGACTTTAGTGCCGACCAGCTCGGATTGACGCTATATCACTGCCACATGAAGATTCACATGGACTACGGTTTCTTGGCACTGTTCGATTGCGTAT
>CAZEAX010000702.1:1850-2085 GCA_964510405.1 uncultured Streptomyces sp.
CGTATGAATCATCGCGACGTGCTGGAATGTTGCAATAGCGGTCAGTCGAATTTCTCCAAAACGGACTTTGGCTTTTACGTGAATTGATCTGCCTTTTCCTGTGCCGCAGGTCCGATGGCATCACCGGTTGTGTGTCTGTCCAGAATCCGCGCTTTCGCTTCAAGCGCCTAACTCTCGGCTCCGGCGAAGTCCTCCTGCGGCACTTTGGCCGTTCGCCGTCGTGTCACGACCCTTC
>CAZEAX010000703.1:0-2080 GCA_964510405.1 uncultured Streptomyces sp.
ACCCGCATCGGCCACGTGTCGATGTGGAAAGGCTGCGCGTACGCGAATGCGAGCCGCAACGCGGTGTTCGCGGCGATGCTTGCATCGCGCGGCATGACCGGCCCCGCGCCGATATTCGAAGGTGTGGGCGGATATTTCAAGGCGGTCACGCGCTCGCCTTTTCAGCTGGCGAAGTTCGGCGGGCGCGACACTGCATACAAGATTCTCGAGTGCAGCATCAAGCGCTTTCCGCTCGGCCAGTATTCGCAAACGGTGGTGGAGGCCGCATTGGAATTGCGCGCGAAGGTCGCGAGCGTAGACGACATCGCGGAGATCCGCATAGAAACGGTCACCGCCGCGGTACGCCTGATGGCGGGCGATCCGGAGAAATGGACGCCTGCGACGCGCGAAACGGCCGACCACAGCATGCCTTATACGGTCGCCGTCGCGCTGATTTACGGCAAGGTCGAGTCGCAGCACTTCGACGATAACTATTTGCGCGATCCGCAGATCCTCGCGCTCGCCCGGCGCGTGAAGGTCGCCATCTCGGAAGAAGCAGACCGGCACATGCCGCATGCGATGCGCTGTCATTTCACGCTGACGACCAAAGCAGGGGCGACGCATGCGACGATGGTCGATTATCATAAAGGGCATTACAAGAACCCGATGTCGGAGGCGGAGATTGAAGCCAAGTTCCGGCCGCTCACCGCGGGTGTGTTGAAGCCCGCCCAAACCGACCGGCTACTCGGCGCGTTATGGCGCCTGGAAGAACAGGCGAACATGCACGACTTGATGGTAATGACGGCAGGAGGCTAAATGGTCAAATCGTTGCTTTGCATAATCGCGGCCTGCATGACCCTCAATGCGGTCGCGGCCGACGAGGTCTATCCGGCGCGGCCGATCCGTTTGCTGGTGCCGTTTCCGCCGGGCGGCGGTGCGGACACGCTCGCGCGCATCATCACGCCTAGACTTTATGCGGCGCTCGGCCAGCAATGGGTGATCGACAACCGCGGCGGGGCGGCCGGCAATATCGCCACCGAAGTCGTGGCCAGGGGAGTGCCCGACGGTTACACGCTGCTGCTCGATTTCAGCACCGCGCTGACCGTGAATCCGAGCCTCTACAAATTGCCGTTCGACGTGGTGAAAGACCTGCTGCCGATCGTGATGATCGCGAGCGCGCAATATATGCTGGTGCTGCATCCATCCGTGAAGGCCGACAACCTCAAGGAATTCATCGATTACGTCAAAGCAAATCCGGGCAAGCTGAATTACGCCTCCGCGGGCGTGGGCAGCCCGCTGCATCTTGCGGCCGAGTTGTTCAAGTACCGCGGCGGGCTCAACATCGTGCACGTTCCGTATAAAGGCGGCGGCCCCGCCGCGGCCGCGGTATTGGGCGGAGAGGCGCAGGTGCTGTTCGGCAGCTTTGCGTCTTCGTACCCGCACGTCAAAAGCGGCCGCTTCAAAGGGCTGGCGGTGACCGGCCCGAAACGCAGCCCCGTCGCGCCGGAAATTCCGACGATCGCGGAAAGCGCGTTCCCCGGGTTCGACGTGACCGCGTGGTACGGTTTCTCCGCGCCGGCGAAAACGTCGCCCGCCATCGTGAAACTGTTGTACGCAGAAACGCTGAAAGTGTTGAAGCAGCCCGAGGTGCAGGAAGCCCTCTCGCGGCAGGGGCTGGAAGTCACGCCCAAAGGGCCGGTCGAATTCGCGGCGCAGATCAAAAGCGAAACCGCGGTGTGGGCGAAGCTGATCAAGGCGGCGGGTATACACGCCGAATGAAGGCGCCGCGCGAGCCCGGGAAAACGCGGAGTACGAACGTGCGTGCACGTCCGGACAAAGAACTCGTCGATATCGCCGAATATGTGAGCCGTACGGAAGTCGGCGGCCGGGAAGCGCATCAACTTGCGCGGTTGTGCCTGATGGATGCAATCGGGTGCGCAATGCCGGCGTTCGAAGTTCCCGACTGCCTGAAGTTGCTCGGGCCGATCGTTCCGGGCACGCAGGTGCCGAACGGCGCGCGCGTGCCGGGAACGCAATATCAACTCGATCCGGTCAACGCGGCTTTCAATATCGGGTGCGTGATCCGCTGGCTCGATTTCAA
>CAZEAX010000704.1:0-2074 GCA_964510405.1 uncultured Streptomyces sp.
CCGGCTTCGCCGTCTGCGCGAATGTCACCGTTCCGCGCGCGCCGGATATTGCCATCGACGGCGAATTGCAGGTCGATGCCGCGCTGTCGCCGCAGGCGGCGGCGAAGAAGTTGAAAGATGCCGGCCCCGTCGCCGGCCGGGCGAACGTGCTCGTGTTCCCCGATCTCGACGCGGGCAATATCGGCTACAAGCTTACGCAGTACATGGCAGGGGCGCGCGCCGTGGGGCCGGTGTTGCAGGGTTTCGCGCGGCCGCTCTCCGATCTCTCGCGAGGGGCCAGCGTCGACGACATCGTCGCCACCGCTGCGATCGTGCTGGCGCGCGCTTAGCGGTTTTCGATTGCCACGTAGTCGCGCGGTTCGGGGCCGTTGTAGAGCGTGAGCGGGCGCAGCAGGATATTGTTTTCGATCTGCTCGATTACTTGCACGGTCCACCCCGGCACGCGCCCGACGGCGAAAATCGGCACGAACAAATCCTCGGCGATGCCGTTCAGGAAGTAGACGACGCCCGCGTAGAAATCCACGTTCACGTTGACGCCGTGGCGCGCGTAGGGCTTCATCGCGTTGACCACCGCCTCGAGGATCAGGTACCACTGCGGCTGGCCCATTTCGCGCGACAGCTTCTCCACGCCGGCCCGCATGTGGCGCGCGCGCGGATCTTCGGCGCGATAGACGCGGTGGCCGAAACCCATCACGGGTTCCTTGTTCGCGCGTTTCGCTTTCACGTACTCCGCGGCCTTCGACGCGTCGCCGATTTCCTGCGCCATGCGCATTACGTTTTCCGCGGCGCCGCCGTGCGCCGGCCCGGCCAGTGCGGCGACGGCCGCGGTGATCGCGCCGTGCAGGTCGGCATCGGTGCCGGCCACCACGCGCGCGGCGAACGACGAAGCGTTCGAGCCGTGCTCCGCATGCAACACCATGTCGAGGTCCATCAAGCGCGCCGCGTCGGCGCTCGGCTCCTTGCCTTTCAGCATGTAGAGAAAGTTCGCCGCGTGACCCAGGCGCGGGTCAGGCGCCACGGGTTCGCGCTCGTTGCGGATGTGCTCGTGCGCCGCGACGATCATCGGCACCTGCGCGGTTAGCCGCACGCCCTTGCGCAGCGTTGCCGCCGGCGATTTGTCCGCAGTCTCGGGATCGAACGCGGCGAGTGCCGACACCGCGGTGCGCAATACGTCCATCGGGTGTGCGTGCTTGATCGTACGGATCACGTCATAAATCTGCGGCGGCAGCGTGCGCGCGGCTTTCAGTTCGGCCGCGAACGCATCGAGTTCCGCGCGCGACGGCAGTTCGCCTTTCAAAAGCAGGTAGCAGGTTTCCTCGATGGTCGAGCGCCCGGCCAGCTCGTGGATTGAGTAGCCGCGATAGCGCAGCTCGCCGTTGCGTCCGTCGATGTAGCACACGCGCGAGCGGTCGAAGTACAGGCCCTTCAGGCCGCGATGAATTTCTATCTTCTCAGTGGTCTCGTCCATGTCGGGCCTCTTTTTTGTTGCCCGGTATTCTACACAGTCACGAATCCCGGCTGGCGGCAGGCGCGACGCTCACTGATGATTTTTTCGCTAGGAACTCTTGCCGGATTTTTTGTGGTGGGCCAGCAATACGGCGACGGCGCACGAGGCGAGGCGGGTCTGCACCGTGTCGGCGCGGCTCGTCAGCACGATCGGCACGGTCGCGCCGAGCACGATCGCGGCGGCTTGCGCGTCGGCGAGGTATTCGAGCTGCTTGGCGAGCATGTTGCCCGCTTCGAGATCGGGCACGACGAGAATGTCGGCGCGGCCGGCGACCGCCGACCGGATGCCCTTGGTCTTGGCGGCGACGATGGAAACGGCGTTGTCGAACGCGAGCGGGCCGTCGAGGATACCGCCCGTGATCTGGCCGCGGTCGGCCATTTTGCACAAGGCTGCCGCATCGAGCGTCGAGCGCTGCTTGGGCATCACCGTTTCGACTGCGGCAAGGATCGCCACCTTGGGTTCGCTCACCTGCAATACCTGCGCGAGGTCGATCGCGTTTTGCACGATGTCGACTTTTTCCTCGAGGGTGGGTGCGATGTTGATCGCGGCGTCCGTGATCAGCAGCAT
>CAZEAX010000705.1:0-2071 GCA_964510405.1 uncultured Streptomyces sp.
CGTTCGTCGAGTTCGCTTTCCCCCGCCGCCACCACGCCGTCCGCGGGCACGACCGACCCGGGGCGCACACGCACATGATCGCCGCTGCGCAACTGTCCGGCCGCAACCATTACCGTCTCCGCGCTGGGCCACGCAGTAAAACGCTCGGCGATGGCCGGCGCCGGTCGCGCGAGTTCTTCCTGGGTCGTGACCGCGCGCATGCGCGCTGTCATCTCGAGATAGCGCGCCGCGAGCAGCAGAAACACGAACATGCTGACGGAATCGAAATAGACCTGGCCGCTGCCGGTCGCCGTCGCGACGACACTCGCCGTGAACGCCGCGCCGATTCCCAGCGCGACCGGCACGTCCATGCCCGGCCGCATCACGCGCAAGTCGCGCCAGGCGCCGGCGAAAAACGGGGCTGCGGCATACAACACGACGGGCAGCGTCAAAATCAGGCTTGCGATCCGCATCAACTGCTCGACGTCGGCAGTCATCTCGCCGTTCGTCACATACACCGGCACCAGGTACATCATGACCTGCATCATGCCGAAACCCGCGACGAACAGCCGCCACAGCGCGCGATCGCGTTCCGTGCGGCGCCCCTGTTCGGCGCGCGCACTGTCGTAGGGATAGGCGCGGTAACCGAGCGCGGCAACCGCCGCAAGTATGGCGGCGAGCCGCGTGCGCCGCGCGTCCCAGCGCACGCGCGCACGATGAGTCACATAATTGATTTCGATACCCAGCACGCCAGGCACACGCCCGATGCGCTGCTCGATCAGCCAGACGCACGCCGCGCAGGTTATGCCTTCCAGCATCAATGCCGCTTCACGCGCATGGTCATCCAAGGCGTGCGCGAGTTCGCTTTCAACTTCGGGAATAGCGTAGGCTGCAAGCTCGCGCACGACCTGCGGCACGCTGTCTTCGCGCACCGGCAGCGCGCTGCGTTGGCGGTAATACGAGGTCAGGCCATGATCGACGATCGTCTGCGCGACTGCCTGGCAGCCGGCGCAGCACATCGCACGTTCGACTCCGTCTATCGCGACACCGATAAAAAGCCCCCGCGGGACCGGCAGGCCGCAGTGGTAGCACTCTGATTTACGCGGTGTGGCGGGAGACGGGTGGGCCGGCATGCGTATCCGCATTATGAAGTCCGGCCTGCATGATAGGCCGGCGGTATGCCGGCTGCTTGATGCAGATCAAATAAAGCGGCGTTGCACGCGGCAAAGCGCGCCGGATTGCGGCGCGCTTTGGCCGGTTTCGGTTACGCGGTCAGAATCTCCAGCCGAGCCCGACTCCGGGTAGCCATGGATTGAGATTCAGATGCGTCACCTTGACGCCGGCCGCGGTTTTGACGTCGGTTCCGATCCAGAGCTTCTTGACGTCGAAGTTGAGATACAGGTTCGACGAGAGCTTGATATCCATGCCGGCCTGCAACGCGCCGCCGGTGGAACTGCTGTCGAGGAACAACGGCCCCACCCCGGTAACATTGAGATTGACGTCGGAGAATTTCGTGTAGTTGAAACCCGCGCCCACGTACGGCCGAAATTGGCCCTCGGGCAGAAAGTGGTACTGCAGCGTCAGCGTCGGCGGCAGATGCTTGACGGTGCCGATCTTGCCGGTGCCGGCGAGATTTACGTCATGCTGCTGCGGGTACGTGAGGATGAGTTCAGTGGCTATGTTTTTGGTGAAGAAATAAGTGATATCGACTTCGGGTGCGACGACGTTGTTCAACGTCACCGCATCCTGCGCAACCAGCCCCGCGTCCGAACTCTTGTTCGGAATAATATCGACCACGCGCGCCCGCACGAGCCAGTTTCCTTCCGCCTGCGGCGCCTGCTGGGCATACACTCCACCCGCGCCAAACAGCGCGGCTGCGACTAATGACGACCGAATCAACGATAATTTCATGGCCACTCCCGTTCGATTTCAAAAAATGCGCGGGCAAATCATGCTCCCGCGCGCGACGGGTGGATAATAGGCAAGCGGCCGCACTGCAGTACTGATCCAAATCAAATGATCAGTGATAGCCACGGGCGCGACGCAACTGTTGATTGCGAACCCGGGTCACAAGTGGACGATGAACTCGGCC
>CAZEAX010000706.1:0-2070 GCA_964510405.1 uncultured Streptomyces sp.
CGGGGAATGCGTCAGCCGGATGGCTGACCGCCTGCATGACGTAGCTGTCGCTCATGTCGAGACAGCGCACCATCGCGGAATTCACGAAAGTCGCCATATCCGGCGTGGTTTTCATGAGGGACCCGAAGATCGAACTTGCCGGACCGGACGCCACCGGCTGCGCGAGTTTTCTTGCTATTCGCACGGGAGCCATGTCATAGGCGGCTAATGCCACGGCGAGCGTGCTGAGTATGCGCGCCTTCGCCGCGACTACTGCAACCAGCGGCAAGTCTTCATAGCGCAGATTTGACGTGAAGTCGCAGAGTTTCTGCGTTGTCGTATCCATTGAATTTTTTCAGCCTTGGGGGAGTCGTGTGTGAAGAAAACTGCTTGGTCGGGAATACGCAGGGTTTACTCCCCGCGTATACCTGCGTCCTTGATTAATTTGCCCCATCGCGTCATTTCGCTTTTCAATGTCGCGGCAAATTGCTCGGGTGTGCTGCCTACGGCTTCGACGCCGGCGCTGCTCAGGCGCTCTTTGGTTTCCGGGCGATTCAGCGTTTTCACCATTTCCTGATTGAGCAGTCGAACGATTGCCGCAGGTGTGCCGACGGGCGCAAACACCGCCAACAGCGACGCCGATTCATAGCCGGGAAGGCCCGATTCCGCCACCGTCGGGAGACCGGGTGCCAGCGGGGTCGGCTTTAATGTCGTTACCGCGAGCGGCCGGACTTTACCCGAATTCAGCAGCGGATAGACCGACCCCGTCGAGGGAAACATGAACTGCACTTCGTCGCCGAGCAGCGCCGTCAGCGCGGGGCCGCTGCCTTTATAGGCGACGCGCACGACGTTGATGCCGGTCATCGACCGGAAAAGTTCTCCCGCCAGATGCGGAGTCGAGCCTGCCGAACCCGAGCCGTAATTCAATTCCCCCGGACGCGCCTTCGCGAGCGAAATCAGTTCCCGTGCGGATTTCACCGGCAGAGACGGATGCACGATCAGCAGATTGGGCGAGCTGGTGGCGCCCGTAATGGGTGCGAAATCGTGCACCGGATCGTACGGCACGTGGTCGCGCATGAAAGGTGCGAGCCACATTGGAGATCCATAGAGAAGCAGCGTGTAGCCGTCGGGCGATGCCTTGGCCGCGAGCTCAACGGCGAGGACGCCGCGATTGTCGACAATCGCCTGCTGGCCAAGGGCGCCGGTCAGGCCTTGTGCAATCAAGCGTGCGGCGAGATCGTCGCTATTGCCGGGCGCGCTGGTGACGATTCGAATCGGTTTTGCCGGAAAAGTTTGCGCGGCTGCTTCGTCTGCAGCGACAGGCATGCACGCGGCGACGAACCAGATTAAAACCCGAAGGATCATTGCAACGTATATTGCATCAGGCCAAACCGGCCGCGCGCAGCGGCGCCGCGGGTTCGAGCAGTGTGGTGAATTCGCATATGGATGCAAACTCTTCAAAACGTCCGATCGCGCTAATGGCTGCATGTACCTGCGCCGGCGGCAGCACGCGCACGGCACAGCTTTCGAACTTCGTTTGCATCGCGGCAGGGGCGATCGGGTTGGCGGAAGTACGACCGAGCGGTTTCGCGATCGTGGACGTGAAGGCGCGGCCATCGGTGAGTGTCACTTTGACTTCCGCACCCACATGATTGCCGCCGGAAAACGCACCGTCGGCAAATGGCGCCGCGTGCACCCGCACGAGCAGGTCGCGTATGCGCGGTTCGCGGTACGCGTCGCCTTCCAGATCGGCGAATACGACTTTGCCGTCGAGGAGGGCGCGCGCAACGCAATACTGGACGCTGAATTTGGCATCGAGCGCGCTTTGCGGCTGTGCTCGGTTGGTATGGGCGAGGCGTTGCGCGGAGGTCCGGGATTCGACGCGTGCAATAGTCGCGACATCGAACGGGCCATGTTGCGCGCGGATGTCTAGCGCCGCATCAACCGCCGCGTGCGTGCTCGCGCAGCAGGGATACTGCTTGTAGCATGCGCCGGGCGTGACGATATCGAACGGCTCGCCCCAGCCTTCGAGTATCCTGGCTGCATCGTAAGTGCCGGCGCCATTGAACACGTTAAGAAAGCCCTGCGGGT
>CAZEAX010000707.1:0-2068 GCA_964510405.1 uncultured Streptomyces sp.
AGGGCAACATCGTCGACACCGCGATGAAGCTGCGTCCCGGCGCGTCGCTGGCCGACGACATCCGTTACACGCCGGGTCCCAGCCACCCGATCATTTCGACGCATCCCGAGACGGGCTGCAATACGTTGTTCCTCGGCCGCCGCCACAGCGCTTACGTGAACGGGATGTCGCTCGAGGAATCCGAGGCGTTGCTCGACGAATTGTGGGCGCATGTCGATCAGCCGCGTTTTTGCTACGAGCACGTGTGGTCGGTCGGCGACGTCGTGATCTGGGACAACCGCGCAACGCTGCACAAGCGCGACGCTTTCGATTCGGCGGAACGCCGCGTTCTGTATGCCGCGCAAGTCGAGGGGCACAAACCGTACGAGGCGCCCAACGCGCTCGACCTGCCCGCGCATCCGCGCGCGCGTCTCATCAATCTGTAACAAGCAAGGAATTCATGGATAAGCACGCCGGGCACCATCCGCACGACATGGACGAAGCGCATCACCATCACGGCAACCGAGTTGAAGACAGGCGCCTGATCACCGGTGCGGGCAAGTACGCGTCCGACTGGAATGTGCCGGGACAGCTCTATGGGTACTTCGTGCGGTCGGATCATGCGCATGCCGAGATCACGGGATTGAACGCGGCGCCGGCGCTTGCGCATCCGGGCGTCAAACACGTTTTCACCGGTGCCGATGCGATTGCCGCGGGTTATACCAAGCCGCCGCATTCGCTGACGATACCGGGACGCGATGGCACGAAAGCGCGTCCGACGCAGCGTCCCGTGCTGGCCTGCGGCAAAGTGCGGTTCGTCGGCGAGGCGATCGCACTGGTGGTCGCCGACAGTGCGGCCGCCGCGCAGGACGCCGCCGAACTCGTCGAAGTCGAATACCGCGATCTGCCGTGCGTAGTGCGGCCGGAGGAAGCGCTCGCGCCGGGTGCTCCGCAATTGCACGACGACGTGCCGGGCAATCTGCTGTTCGAAGCCGAAGCCGGCAATGCTAAAGACGTCGCAGAGGCCTTTACCCAGGCCGCGCACATCACGAAGCTCAAAGTCGAATCGACGCGCGTGTCGCCGAGCCCGATGGAGCCGCGTGCGTGCCTCGTCGCCTACGATGCGGCGGCCGATACGTACCGGTTCAACGTGGTGATGCAGGGCGTCACCACGCTGCGCAAGCAGATTTCGGCGTACACCAAAATGCCGGAAGAGAAACTGATATTCGAAGCGCGCGACGTCGGCGGCGGCTTCGGCCAGCGCACGGTTGCATATCCCGAATACTGCGCGTTGATGATCGCCGCGAAAACGCTGGGCAAGCCGGTCAAGTGGGTGTCGACGCGCGTCGAGGCTTTTCTAACCGACACGCACGGCCGTGCGAACATTATCAGCGGCGAACTCGCGCTCGACCGCAACGGGAAGTTTCTCGCAATGCGTCTGGACTGGATCAACGACATGGGCGCGTACCTGTCGCCGGGCTCGGTGGGCCACATCCGCAACACCAGCGTGTGCATGACGGGGGTTTATCGCATCCCGGCTTTGTACGCGACGTTTCGCGCGCCACTCACCAATTGCACGCCGGTCGGCTCGTATCGCGGCGCCGGACGGCCGGACATCGCGTACGTCGTCGAACGGCTCGTCAACCAGGCTGCAGCCGAACTCAACATGGACGCAGCCGAACTGCGCCGGTTGAATTTCATTCCGCCGGAGGCGTTCCCGTACAAAACGCCGACCGGTTCGACGTACGAGATCGCCGATCTGCCCGGGCTCCTCAAGAAAGCGCTGAAGCTCGGCGACTGGAACGGTTTCCCCCAGCGCCGCGCGCAATCGGCGAAGGCCGGCAAGCTGCGCGGCATCGGCATCTCGACCGTGATCGAGAACACCGGCGCCGGCAATGCGGACAAGGACGAAGTCGAATTGCGCCTCGATGCGGAAGGCATGATCGAAGTGCACACGGTGTCGAAGGCGCAGGGCCACGGTCACGAGACGACGCTCGGCGCGGTCGTCGCCGACGCGCTCGGCGTGCCGCAGGCGCGCATCAAGATCGTGCAATGCGCGCCCGGCAATATGCTGCAGGGCAATCATACC
>CAZEAX010000708.1:0-2054 GCA_964510405.1 uncultured Streptomyces sp.
CCTTCGAGCAGCGGTTGCAGTTCGTCGCGCAACGTCTGCGCGCCGGCGGCCTCGGCGGTGGAGAAGCGGCGCATGGCGACAACGCGATGCGGCAAGGCCGCCTTTTCCACTTCGATGGCCGCATGTTTCAGTTCGGGCTGCTTCGACTGCGGATCGAACGCCGGCACCGTCAGCGCGTTGACGCCGCCGCCGCGCATGAACTGGCTGCCCCAGTGCATCGGCATGAAGACCTGCGCGGCGCGCATCTCGTCCGACGCGATTACCCGCACCGCGAGCTCGCCGCGCCGGCTCTTGAGCCGGGCTATATCGCCGTCCTTCAAGCCGCGGCGTTCCATGTCGCGCGCATGCATCGCGAGCCACGGTTCTTCGACGTGGTTGAAGAGCCGCGCGACCGTGCCCGTGCGGCTCATCGCATGCCATTGATCGCGCAGGCGGCCGGTGTTGAGCGCGAGCGGATAGCGCGCGTCGACTTTCTCGGCGGACGCCACATGTCTGGCGGCGACAAAACATGCGCGACCGTCGGCGGTCGGAAAGTTCCCATCCGCGTAGAGACGCTTGCTGCCTTCCGGAGCCCCCTGCGGCATCGGCCATTGCTGCGGTCCGGCGGTCTCGAGAACCGCATATGTAAGACCCGTGATGTCGAGGTC
Organism: uncultured Streptomyces sp.; assembly: GCA_964510405.1. GTDB lineage: Bacteria > Pseudomonadota > Gammaproteobacteria > Burkholderiales > SG8-41 > PALSA-1004. Next base: position 648 of record CAZEAX010000708.1, read on the forward strand.
GCGCCCGCGCGTGCTTTCACGGTGCTCGTTAAAAATCTGCTCGGGCGCGGTATACGCGAACATGCGCTGCGCATGCGGATGGCCGAGCCTGGCGCCGAGCCGCAGCGCGAAATCAGTCGCCATCTGCCAGTCGGCGCGCGCCTCGCCCGGCGCGGCGACCGCCGCCCGCACGCGCGTGATACGGCGCTCCGAATTCGTTACGGTGCCCTCCTTCTCGCCCCATGTCGTCGCCGGCAAGAGCAGGTCCGCAAAAGCCACTGTGTCGGTATTGCGGTACGCCTCCTGCACTACGACGAATTCGGCGCGCGCGAGCGCCGCGCGCACGCGGTTCACGTCTGGCATCGACTGGGCGGGATTCGTACACGCGATCCATACCGCCTTGATGTCGCCGCGCTCGATCGCCTCGAACAATTCAACCGCGGTCTTGCCGGGTTGCGCCGGCACTGAATCTATTCCCCACAGCTGCGCGACTTCGGCGCGGTGTACAGGGTTCGCGAGATCGCGATGCGCCGACAAAAGGTTCGCCATCCCGCCGACTTCGCGCCCGCCCATCGCGTTGGGCTGGCCGGTGAGCGACAGCGGCCCGGCGCCGGGTTTGCCGATATGCGCGGACGCCAGATGCAGATTGATCAGGGCCGCATTGTTATGCGTGCCGTGCGAGGACTGGTTGAGTCCCTGGCAATAAAGCGACAGCGTCGCGCGCGACGCGCCGAACCATTTCGCCGCCCGTACGATGTCGGCGGCCGGCACGCCGCAGATGGCCGCAACCGCATCCGGCGTATATTCGCGCACCGCTTCTTTCAAGGCATCGAAGCCCGACGTATGCACGCGGATGTAGCCGATGTCGCACAAACCTTCCCACAACATCACGTGCAGCATCGCGTTGTACAGCGCGATGTCGGTTCCGGGCAGTATGGGCAGGAACAAATCAGCCGCCGCCGCGGTGTCCGTGCGCCGTGGATCGACGACGATGATTTTCAAATCCGGATTGCGCGCCTTGGCATCCTCGATGCGGCGGAACAATATCGGGTGCGCGAACGCCGTGTTGGAGCCGGCGATAAATATGCACTCGGCGAAGTCGATGTCTTCGTAACAGGCGGGCGGCGCATCGGCGCCAAGCGTTGCCTTGTAGCCCGCGACCGCCGACGACATGCACAGCCGCGAATTGGTATCGACGTTGTTGGTGCCGATCAGCCCTTTCGCCAGCTTGTTGAAGACGTAGTAGTCCTCGGTCAACAACTGGCCCGAAATATAAAATGCTACGCTGTCGGGCCCGTGTTCGCGGATGATGGCGGCGAATTTGTCGGCGGCAAAATCGAGCGCGTCGTCCCAGCCCACGCGCCCGCGCGGCGCGGCGCGCGTACGCCGCAACTCCGGATACAATGCGCGCGCCGCCGGCCCAGCCGT
>CAZEAX010000709.1:0-2053 GCA_964510405.1 uncultured Streptomyces sp.
AGGTGGGGAATGGCGGGCGCTACGCCGCCGCCATTTTCGCCGTGACATAACTTGCACTCGCGCTCTGCGATGGCTTTGCCGGCGGCGACGTCCACGGCTGCTGATTTGGGAGTCGATTCGCGATTGTCGGTGCACCCGTCGAGCGCCAGTGCAAGCACAATACCAAGCAATATATTTTTCATTGGATATCTCGAAAATGAGTTCGTTGACAACCTGTATCCGTCACGTGTCTTGCGCAGGTCACTTGCGTGACCGCTGCGCGCAAATTCATCCGATCACTTTACGCCATTGCGCGGTGCGTTCAATGACCGGAGCCGGTGGCGTGCGCATAAACCACATTTGATACATCGATATCACCCACATCGTGGCGAAGCACAAGCCCATCAGGCCACCCGCGGTCATGGTCACCCATGCGAAGGGATGCCAGACTTTGACGAGGTACCATGAGATCACATCGATGAACAGGCACACAAAAGGCGCGCCTATGATCAGGCACTTGAGCCACACCGGCCGCACGTAGGCATGACTGAAAATGGTGCCCACGACAAAGAAAATGAAAGTTATCCCGAACAAATGGATGTGCGAGACACGCACCAGCGTGAAGATGTCGGTTCCCGTGTCCTGTTCGGTCACCTTCTTGAGACTATCGTAGCTGCTGAAATTCGGCAGGTGAGGGTTGCTGCCGTCGTGGCACGTCATGCATCGCTTGTCGAGTTCCGGCTTGATCAGAGTGTCATAGGTCGCGCGGTCGGCGCCGTTCTGCACCCAGCTCATAAGGACCTTTGCCTCGTCCGGGGGCAGCATGGTCGACATTGGTCCGCGCAGCGCGGATTCCAGCTTGGAGCCCTTGCCGCTGCCGGCGTAGGTGATGACGAGGTCTTCGTAGGTCAAATTCGCCGGGTTGCCGTCGCGTCCCGAATTGACGTGAACGAGATAAATAAGTGCGAACAGATACCCGGAACCCAGGATGCACAGCGCAGCCGTGTACAGGAAGCGCAGGCTCCAGGGCAACTCGGAGTAATGGCTGTAGAGCCGGTGGAGTGGTGTTTCGCTCATGACGGATTCCCTGGGGTTTCTTACATTGTTAGAACGGATTTTAGTGCGATACTGGTGCCAGGCGCGCCGCGACCGTGGCGTTCAAAATCACTCACGCTGCTTTACCGTTTTCCCCTGCGCATCGACGCACGCGCGGCCGGATTCAGTTGCACGCCCCTCATTTGGAGGGCAGTGGAATGTATACAACGGAACGCGCTTTCTTGCGCGCATAATAGTTCGCAAGACCCTCGATATCCGCATCGTTCAGCCCGTCGAGCATGGCGGACATTGCGGTACTCTTGCGCTCACCCTTCTGATAAGCGTGCAGCACTTTTTCGAGGTACTCGGCGCGCTGTGATGCAAGTGCCGGCGCGCGAGGATCAGTGCTGTTGCCGTCGACGCCGTGGCAGCGGTCGCAGCGTTGCGCCAACTCCGCGGTGCTGAGTGGTATGCGCACATTCGGCGCCTGCGGCTGCTGGGTTGCGTAATAGGCTGCTATATCCTTGACGGTGGCCTCGTCGGTGGACGCGGCCGGCGCCTTCATCATCGGTTCCGCGCGCGAACCATCCTTGTAGGCATGGAATGCGGCCGTGAAATACTGCGCTTCCTGGCCCGCGAGGCTGGGGGCCGTCGACGTGCTGACGCCCCCTTCGCCGTGACAGGCCGCGCACGCTGCGGCAGCGGCCTTTCCCTCGGTCGTCTTCCCCGGCGCGGGTGTTTGCGCTTTGCCCGGTTTCTGAGTCGCGAAGAAAAGCGCAATGTTGTTCATGTCGGTCTCGCCAAGCGCCGAGACCAGCGTTTTCATCATGTCATTTTTGCGTTGCCCGCTTTTGTAGGCGCTCATCGCGGCGACCAGGTATTTCGGATCGAGGCCGGCAAGGCTCGGCATGCCGGGTGTCTTGCTGATGCCGGTCTCGCCGTGACAGCCGGCGCAGCCAGCCGCTGCAGCTTTGCCTGCGCTGACTGAATCGGGTGCGGCAGAAGCGGCTTTCGATTTGGGTGTTGGCGCGGGCTGCGG
>CAZEAX010000710.1:0-2049 GCA_964510405.1 uncultured Streptomyces sp.
CTTCGATCATTTGCGAGACGCGTTTTTCGGCCTGAGCAACGATTTCGGTAGCGCGGGACCGCGCCTTGCCGATTTCTTCTTCCGCTTTCAAAGCGGAACGCTCAAGCGACTGCTTGCCTTCTTCGGCCGCGGCCAGCCCTTCTGCAACCTGTTTCTGGCGCGCTGAAATGGCGTTGGTCAACGGCGGCCATATGAACTTCGCGCAAAAGAAAATAAACACGAAGAACGTGATGGCTTGCGCAACCATGGTGACGTTTAGGTTCATGCGTTGCCCCTGCTGAAAATTTCCCGGAAATTACTTGAGGCTGGCCAGCAGCGGATTGCCGGTCGCGAACCACAGGGCAAGGCCGACGCCGATAATGAACGAGGCGTCGATCAGGCCCAGCAGCAGGAACACTTTCGCCTGCAGTTGCGGCATCAGTTCGGGCTGGCGTGCCGCGCCTTCGAGAAAGCGGCTGCACATGATGCCCACGCCGATACACGCGCCGGCGGCCCCCAAGCCGATCATCAGGCCGATGCCGATGCCGGTGTAGGCCTGAATCATCGCTACCAATTGCAACTTGTCCATTACTATCTCCTTTCAGGGAAAATCGTTTCGACGGATTGTTTGTTCAATGACTTTCGTGCGCCATCGCCATGTAAACGGCGGTCAGCATCATGAATATGTAGGCTTGCAGAACGACGATCAGAATATGAAAGATCGCCCAGCCGAATGCCAGCACGCCGCCGAACACGGAGCCGATCAGTCCGGTCGCCGCCCACATCCACAACAGCATGAAAATAATCTCGCCCGCATAGATGTTGCCGTAGAGCCGCAGCGAATGCGACAGCGGTTTGGAGATGTATTCGACCACGTTAAACAGGAAATTAAACGCCCACAGCAGTGGGTTGGAACCGAACGGCGTGCAAAACAGTTCGTGAGTCCAGCCGCCGATACCTTTGATCTTGATATTATAGAAAATCATCAGCGCCCAAACCGACAGGGCGAGGGCGAAGGTCGTATTCACGTCGGAGGTCGGCACCGGCTTCCAGGCGTGCTGGCCAAGCGCGTGCTCGGTAACCGCGGCGGCAAGATCGACCGGAATGAAATCCATCGCGTTCATCAGCAGGACCCAGACAAACACGGTCAGCGCAAGCGGGGTCACGAAAGCGCGGCTGCCGTGAAAAATGCCTTTGACCTGCTCATCGACAAATTCGACCAGCAATTCGACGAACGCCTGACGGCGATTCGGCACGCCGGCGGTAGCGCCGCGCACAACCCACCACAGGAATCCGAATCCCACGACACCCAGCATCAGCGCAGTCAGAAACGTGTCCAGATGCAAAGTCCAGAACGGGCTGTCGCCGAGCGAAATTGTGCGGTTGGTCAGGTGGTGACCGATGTACTCGGTTGGCGTGAGTTCGCCAGCTTCACTCATTTCATATCCCTGAAATCCTGATCAATCGCGTACCAACAACGCGATCGGATAAATCAATACAGCGACGATAAACGTGCCGATAAAAACCCCCGGCACTACTGCTTCATATGCCGTCAATACCACCCACAACTGGAGCACGATTACACCGACCTTGGCAGCTTCGGCTCTAATCAGCATCCTCAGAACCGCCCCTGCGGATCGCACTTTGTTGCGTCCTGTCAAAGCGGCGTAAACGCAGCACGCAACCATCATGACTGTGCCGCCGAGGATCGCGGATATCGCGCCGGCAGCACCGAGCCACCAGCCGGCACCCAACGCAACTCCCATGGTGACTAGAAACTGCAAACGCAAAACGACGCGTAACGGCCGGCTCGGGAGAGTATCCGGTAACTTCCCAGCGACCAGATTGACCCAAGTCAACACGTTGATTGTACTTAGTTTCGTCATCTGGCGTCAAACAGTCTTGCGGTGCAGCACGGGGCGGTCACCGGTTCAAACGCGCCAAAATGGCGTCAAGTTGATCGAGGCTTGAATATTGGATCAGCAGCGATCCGCGGCCCTTGTTGCCGGCTTTTATTTGCACGTTCGTACCCAGTTTTTGCGCCAACTCTTCCTGCAGGCGTAAAACATC
>CAZEAX010000711.1:0-2042 GCA_964510405.1 uncultured Streptomyces sp.
GCCACGTCGGGCGCGGCGAGCAGCGCGGCATACAGACCGCCGAGAACCGCCAAAGCCGCCACGACTTTAACCAGAAGCACGACGGCCAGAAAAAATAACGCACCGCATGGTTCGCCGCACCAGGCCCCTCCGGATTCCGGAGGGGCTTTTTTTGCTCTCCTCCGCGCGCGGACTATCCTGTATCGTTCCGAATTCCGGCGGCGGCGCTAAACGTGTGCAAAAGAGGGCAGGTTGAATATGAGGGCGGCAGAAAAAATCCGTTGCAGACTTTCGCGCGCCGCGGCGGTTGATGTCGCGCGCGGCGTGTTCGCCGGCTGGTTCGTCGTCTGGCCGGGCGCGGCCGCGCTCGCCCAATCTTATCCAGCCAAGCCGATCCGCATCGTCGTCCCCTACCTGGCCGGCGGCGCCGCGGACGTCGTTGCGCGCCTCGTCGCGCAGAAGATGACCGAGTCGCTCGGGCAGACGGTGCTGGTCGACAATCGCGCGGGCGGAGCCGCCAACATCGGCAGCGATTTCGTCGCCAAGTCGCCGCCCGACGGATACACGTTGTTGATGGGAAGCCCGGCCAACGTCGTCAACGTAAGCCTGTTCGCGAAAATGCCGTACGACATTCTGAAGGACCTCGCTCCCGTTACGCTGATGGGGACCTCCGCCAACATCCTCATCGTGCATCCTTCGCTGCCGGTCAAATCGGTGAAGGAGCTCATTGCGTTTGCGAAAGCGCGGCCCGGCCAGCTGACTTACGCCTCGTCGGGCAACGCGAGCTCGAACCATCTCTCGGGCGAACTGTTCCGCTCGCTCGCGCACGTCGACCTCGTGCACGTTCCGTACAAAGGCGGCGGTCCCGCGATCACCGATCTGCTCGGCGGGCAGGTGACGATGTACTTCAGCAGCCTGCCCGGCGCGCTGCCTTTCGTGCACAGCGGCAAATTGCATGCGCTCGGCGTTACCAGCGCAAAACGCGCGGCCGCCGCGCCGGAACTGCCGACGATAGCGGAGGCGGGCCTGCCGGGCTATGCGTTCGTCGCGTGGCATGCGCTGCTCGCGCCGGCCGGCACGCCGCAAGCCGTGATCGACAAACTTAATGCCGAGGTCGTGCGCATCGTGACGAGCCCCGATACGAAATCGCGCTTGGAGAACCAGGGCGTCGACGTCGTCGGCGGCACGCCCGCCGGGTTGGCCGCATTTCTGCGCGAAGAAATTGCCAAATGCGCGAAGCTCGTCAAGCTGGCCGGCATCAAGGTGGATTGACCGGGCGGAGTTGTTGCGTGCGGCATCGCACATACGGCAGACGACCGGCGATCTACATTCTTAATCTATGGAGCCACCTGTCGCCGGATGCAGATGAGCGGGCTTGCCAGCAGGCATGCGCGGGCGTGTGTGCGGTCGATACTGCTTGCTTGCGTCGTTTTCGCCGGCGCTGCGGGCGCGAGCGCGATTGCCGCGGAAGCGAACCCCGCGGCGGCGTTGCGCGCAAGGTATGCCGCGCTGGGCGACAAGCTTGCCAACAGCCAGTTTCAGCGGCCGTTGTACCTCGATTCCGCCGAGTCTTCGAAAGTCTTGCGCGGCGATATCTTTGCGCTGGTCGATTTTTCGTTCGCGGACGTCAACGCGGTTTTCAACGGCCCCGCGCGCTGGTGCGATGTCCTGATACTGCACATCAACACCAAATACTGCGCGGCGGCGACGAATGCCGCGGGCCCGGTGCTGACGCTCAATATCGGCAAGAAAACCGACGAACCGCTGGTCGAGACGTCGCGCGTCGACTTTGACTATCGCGTCGCGGCGGCGACGCCGGATTTTCTGGCGGTCGAGCTCCGCGCCGACCAGGGGCCGCTGTCGACCAGCGACTACCGCATCCTGCTCGAAGCAGCGTCAGTCGAAGGCGGCAAGACGATATTGCATTTCACGTACTCGTACGCTTACGGTTTCGCCGGCCGCGTCGCCATGCAGGCCTATCTCGCGACCCTCGGGCGCGGCAAGATCGGATTCACGATCGTCGGCACGCGGCCCGACGGCCAGCCCGACTATATCGGCGGCGT
>CAZEAX010000712.1:0-2037 GCA_964510405.1 uncultured Streptomyces sp.
CAAGGACACGCTGTGGGAGAAGGTCAACAAGATTGCGACCAAGATCTACGGCGCGAAGGAAGTCACCGCCGACGCGAAAGTGCGCGGCCAGATCCAGAAATTGCAGGAAGACGGCTACGGCCACTATCCGGTGTGCGTGGCCAAGACCCAATCGTCTTTTTCCACCGACGCCAAAGTGCGCGGCGCGCCGACCGGCCACATCATCAACGTGCGCGAAGTGAGGCTTGCGGCCGGGGCGGAATTCGTCGTCATGGTGTGCGGCGATATCATGACGATGCCGGGCCTGCCGAAGGTGCCCTCGGCGGAGAAAATCGATCTCACCGACGATGGCAAGGTCGTAGGCTTGTTCTAGTTCCAGATTTTTCGCTATGCACACGGGTGGGGCGCCGGCGGCGGTCCCCGCCCCGTGACGCATGCGTCGGTCGCGTGTATAGTTTCGACCTCTCGCGCGAAAAATCTCAGGCGCGAATGCAAATAACAGGCAATTCGAGGAGCCGCACGCATGGTTGAATACTTATCCAATCCCCTGTTCTGGATCGGGCTTGGCCAGATTATCGTCGTCAACATTCTGCTCTCCGGTGACAACGCCGTAGTGATTGCGCTCGCCGCGCGCTCGCTGCCCGCGCACCAGCAGAAGCAGGCGATCATCTGGGGGTCGGTCGCCGCCATCATCATGCGCGTGATCCTGACCATCGTCGCGGTCGAGATGCTGAAACTGCCTTATCTCAAGATCGTCGGCGGACTGCTTCTGTTCTGGGTTGCGATTCAGTTGCTCGTGCCGGAAGACGGCGGCGACGACGGCATCGAAAGCAGCAATAACGTGCTGGTCGCAATCCGCACGATCCTGATAGCCGATCTCGTCATGAGTCTGGATAACGTGATCGGCGTCGCGGCTGCTGCCAAAGGCAACGACGTGCTGGTCGTGCTGGGCCTGGCAATCAGCATTCCGCTGATCATTTTCGGCAGCACGGTGCTATTAAAGTTGATGGACCGTTTCCCGGTCATCATCACCGCGGGCGCTGCGCTGCTCGGCTGGGTCGCGGGCGAAATGCTGGTCACGGATCCGAGCGTGATCGACTGGATAACCGCCAACATGGCGTGGGTGGAATTTCACCTTCCTCTGGTGGGCGGCATCAGCTGGGCCCAGATTGCCGGTGCCGCAGTTGTCATACTCGCCGGCAAAATCATGGTGGCGAGGGCGGGAGGTTCGGAGGCAGAAGCGGAAGCCAAGGTGGCCGGTGCGGCCGCTCAAGCAGGAGGACATACGATGCTTAAAGTACTGGTGCCGGTTGACGGTTCGGATAATTGCCTGCGCGCGGTTGAACTGTTGATCCGCCGGGCGGGGGTCTACAGAGAGCCGCCCGAAATTCATTTGGTGAACGTGCAACATCCGTTTCCCGGCACCGTGCGCGGCGTGCACGAGCAGGCGGAACAGCTCCATCAGGAAGAAGGCGCAAAAGCACTTGCCGGGGCGCGCAAACTGCTCGATGCGGCGGGGATCAAGTATGCCCATCACGTGGCGGTCGGTGAGACGGCTGATGTCGTTGCCCATTTCGTCAAGGACAAGCAACTTGACCAGGTCACGATGGGCACGCGCGGCATGAGCGCCGCGGCTAATATGCTGATGGGATCGGCCGCATCCAAGATTCTCCACCTGGTCGAAGTGCCCGTGTTGCTCGTAAAGTAACCCTCGCGCGGCTGCAGTCCGCGGGGGTGTTATCGGTTCTGGTCGCCAGTTGAACCCGCCCATGATGGAGCGCGCCGAAAGCCATGTTGGCTCCCGGAAGCACGTACGTGATTCAACTGGTCGGATAATTCTTGGAATACGGGGTGTTCAATTCGCGCCAGCGTTTTTGGTTCCCGTTCGCAGTAATATGCGGACACGCTCTGGCACAATTCGCCGCAATTATTAAGTTTCTTGACCGCGGTCAAGCGCGGACGTTCGGGGCAGCGTCACACTTGCAAACGATGTAGATGCCTAATGCGCTTCGCGCGGTCGGAAAACCGCGCCGGTGACGTCGGGCACAAAAAAATATT
>CAZEAX010000713.1:0-2033 GCA_964510405.1 uncultured Streptomyces sp.
ATTTGCGCGATAGTGCCCGTAATGACCAGCGTGCCCGTGCCGCTGCCGGTCACGCCTGCGCCGCCGGCGGGGATTGCGGTGAGCTTACCGTGCAATACGCCGAGTGTCGCCGTCATCCCGCCGCCGTTGGCATCCGGATCTCCGATCGAAATCGCATTCGCACCGGTGAACGAAACCAACTGGTTTTGCAGTGCGGCCACCGCGCCGGGTACCGTGTTGATGGGCGGGCTGTCGATGACAATAATGTTGACCGCCACGCTGCCGGCGGCAGCCAGCGGACCGCCCAAGCCTTGCCCGCCGGCCGTATTGCCGTCGTTGAGCGCGTAATCGATGGTCACCGCGCCGGGTGGATTCAGATTGGTATTCGAATAGGTAATGCCCTGCATCAGTTGGTCGACGCGCGCGGTGGTGGCGTTGCCGTTGAACGTCATCGCGAGCTGGCCGCCGGCCTGAGTGTAAGTGCCGACCGTCACTCCGCCGACGACGAGATTGCCGGCGGTCAGCGAAACTGCGCCGGTGCCGCCAAATACATCGTCGGGATTGGCGCCGCCGTGACGCGCCAGTGCAAGAGTGGATCCACTCCAGTTATTCGCGCCCTGCAAATCCGGATCCTGCAAAACACCCGCGGGCGCCAGTACCACCGGTGTCCCGCCCTCGGTATAGCTGTCCGGCACGCCGGGCAGCGAAGCGACGGCCGGTGCCACGTTGAAACGATTGATGGTGATCGAGCCCGTCGCATTGAGCGCGCCGCCGGTGCCCTGGCGGCCGTTGGGATCGGCCGGATTGCCGTCGCTGAACGTGTAATCGAGCGTGAGCGAAGCCGGCGGCGTGCCGCCGGTGTTCTTGTACGCGATGGCCTGCATTACGCTGTCAACCGTGCTTTTGCCCACGCCGTCGGCGAACGTGAGTTGCAATGTGCCGCCGGAATTGGTCGTCACCGTGCCGACGGTCGCGCCGTTGTAGACAAGATTGCCGCCTTGCGTCAGCACGCCGAGCAGACCGGAGTTCGAAAATGCATCGGTCGCACTGGCGCCGCCGTGGCGCGCGACGGTCAACACCGCGCCGCCGTAGTTGTTGCCGAGCGCGCCAAGCTCAGCGTCGGTGATCGTAACGGCGTTGTCGAGTACCGCCGCCGCTCCGCCGACAGAGTATTGCGCGCTGCTGCTGAGGTTGGCGAAAACGGGGGCGGTATTCGGCGAGCGCTCGCCGAAGTTGACGTTGGCCTGCGTTGCCGACGGCGCGAGCGTGACGGCTGCGAGATTGTCGGTAAGCGAGGCGGAAATGTCGAACACCGACGAGTACACGCCGCCTTGCGCCGGGAAGCCGTTCCACGTCGGAGTGACCTGCACGCGATAGTTGCCGGCCGGCAATGCGCCGAAATTGTAATTCCCCGAGACATCTGTACTGGCAGTCAGCGTGACGTCGTCGCCGTTGCCGAAGAGGCCGTCCACGCCGGCCCAGACCAGCTTGATCGGTACGTTCTGCAGCAACGGTTCGCCGGCCAGCGGCGCGCCCGTAACATTGGCCGCCTTCAGGTTGGCCTCGATGTCGTTCCATACCGTGCCGTTGATCACACTGAGCCCGGTACTCGCGCTGCCCACGTAAGTGTTGGGAGCGACCCCGGCACCGGTACGTTCGCCGGTGCCGGTGCCGGCCGCACCCTGCGTCGAACCCGCGAGCATCGTGCCCGTGCCCGTCAAGCTGGTATACGTCAGATTCGCCGTATCGGTGGCCGACGGTAGTGTTGCGTTACCGATCTGCGCGGTGTACGTGATCGTCACGGTGCCGCCCACTGGAATCGTGTCGATGGTCACATCGAATGTGGAGGAGGCCAGACTGACGTTACCGGCCAAGTCGGTGGCTGTGGCGGTGAAGCTGTAATTCCCTGGGGGAAGCGTGGTACCGGTGTCATTGTAGGACCAGTTGCCGGAGCCGTCGGCCGTGGCTGTGCCGATCACTCCCGTTCCGACTTTGGTTAACGTCACGGTGCTGTTGGCTTCGTTCGCGATTTAGTGCGTGCCGGCCGCGACTGT
>CAZEAX010000714.1:0-2027 GCA_964510405.1 uncultured Streptomyces sp.
GCTCGGCTACCCCGTCGTGCACAAGATCGTTTCGCCCGACGTGCCGCACAAGACCGAGGCTGGGATGGTGCAGTTGAACGTCGAGCCGGCCGAATTGCAGGCTGCCGTAAAAGCATTGCTTGCCAAGTCCCGCGCGCAGCTGCCGCAGGCGCGGATCGACGGCGTACTCGTGCAGCGCATGGAGCGCGGGTTGGCGGAAGTGATCATCGGCTACCGCCTCGACCCCGAAGTGGGGCCCACGATATTGCTCGGGTTGGGCGGCGTGACAGCGGAATTGAAACGCAGTTTCAGCGTGCGCCTGGCGCCCGTCAGCGTCGAGACCGCGCACGAGATGATAGGCGAGATCGCGGAACTCGCGATATTGCGCGGCTATCGCAACCTGCCGCGCGGCGACTGCGCGGCGTTGGCGCGCGCGGTGCATGCGATGTCGCTGCTTGCGTGCCTGCCCGACGGCGGCGTGCGCGAGGCTGAGATCAATCCGCTGATCGTGCGGGCCGAAGGCCGTGGCGTGGTCGCAGTCGACGGTCTGGTCGTGAAATTCGAATTCAAAGAACAAAAACAGGACGCGGCGCCGCGTCAATACGCTTAAGGGAGCAAACATGAATACGAGGACGGACGACATCAGCATAGGGGCGAGCGCACGGTTAGCGGCGCACGCTGCGGGCCTCACCTTCGAGAAATTGCCGGCCGACACAGTGCATGCATACAAGCGGACAATGCTCGACTTCCTGACGTGCGCGATTTCCGGCGCCGCGATGCCGGTGTCGCAGGCATTGCTCGCTTATTTCGAGGAAAGCGATGCGACGCGCGTTTCGAGTGTGATCGGCAGCAACGCGAAGTTGTCGGCGCCGAATGCGGCACTCGTCACCGGCGCCAATGTGCACGGGCTCGATTTCGACGACGGACATACCCAGGGTTCGGCCCATCCGTCGGGCGCAATATTTCCGGCAGTGATGGCGGTCGCGCAGGAGCGCGACAGCAGCGCGCGCGAAATCGTGACGGCGGTCGTGTGCGGCTACGATGTGATGTGCCGGATCGCCGCCGCGATGCATCCTGAATCGGCGCGGCGCGGCTATCACAACACTGCGCTGGCCGGAGTGTTCGGCGCGGCGGCAGCCGTATCCAGTCTGCTCAAACTCGATGCGGCGCAGACGTTAAACGCGCTGGGGCTCGCCGGCAGTTTTTCGGCGGGTATTCGCGAGTACCTGGACGAAGGCGCCGAGATCAAGCGCATCCATCCGGGCAAGGCGGCGCGCGATGGTGTGATTTGCGCGGAGTTCGCGAAGCGCGGCATCACGGGGCCGACCAAGGTGCTCGAAGGTCGCTACGGATTTTTCGCCACGCATGCCGCGCCGCACGTGAAGTGGCCGCGTTTGTTTGAAGGGCTCGGGCAGCGCTACGAGATCAACAGCATTTACCACAAGCCGTATCCGTGCTGCCGCCACTATCACGCGGTAATCGACGGTATCAAGGAATTGCAACGCGAGCATCGCTTCAAGGCCGACGACGTCGAACATGCAGACATCGGCATGTATGCGGTCGGTTTTAACGGTCACGATTACAAGCATTGCGACTCGCTGCTCGACGCGCAGATGAGCGCGCCGGTCGCCGCTGCAATGGCAATCGTGCTCGGCGACGTGACGGCAACCATGTTTGTGCCGGCGACGCTCGACCGGCCCGACGTACGCGCGCTGGTCGAACGCATCGACGCCAGGATCGACGACGAATGCGAGCGCATCTATCCCGGCGTGCGGTCAGGCTCGGCACGGATCAAGCTGCGCAATGGAACCGTGCTCGAAAAGCGCGTGCTCGAGCCGAAAGGTGAAGTCAAGAATCCGATGACGGATGCGGACCTCGAAGCCAAGTTCCGCGCCAATTGCGAGTCGCTGATCGGTCGCGCACGTTGCGATCGTATTTTGGCGGACGTCTGGAAGTTCGACCAGCTTGGCGAGGTCACGCAATTTTTCATATGGGGATAAACGTGATTCTGCGCATCTGCGCAGTTGTCGCCGCTCTCTGGTGCGCAG
>CAZEAX010000715.1:0-2022 GCA_964510405.1 uncultured Streptomyces sp.
ATTGTCGATGATGAAAGACTGTCCCAGCTTTTCGCGCATCTGCGGTTCCAGCGCGCGCATGATGATGTCGGCGGCGCTGCCGGCGGTAAATGGAATATAAACGCGCACCGGCCGCGCCGGATATTGCTGGGCGGTCGCCGTGAGCGCAGCGCCCGCGAACAAACCGGTGAGCAGCAAAAATCGCATGGGGCCTCCTCACGGCGACTCTGGCGGTCGCGGGACGCAAAGCGTAGCACGATGCGTTGCATGCAGCTAGGCGTCGCGGCAAGCATGCGGTATTCTTCAGCGATAATTCGAACAGCCGGCGGCCGGCAGAGGAGAGCGATGAAATTCCCAGGTGATATACGTGACGCGTCCGGCAGCTTCATCGAGACCCCGCTGCCCGGCATTCCGCGGCGCACGTTTCTCGCCGGACTTGCCGCATTCGGCGCCGGCACGCTGATACCCGGCTGCGCCACCGAATCCGCGGCGCCCGTGCGGGTCGGCGGGCAGCCGCACCGCATCGACGTGCATCACCATCTCATTCCGCCGGGTTACCTCGCGGCGATTCCGCGGCAGCGGGGCGGCGGCAAACCGCCGGTGTGGACGCCCGCCAAGTCGCTCGAGGACATGGACAGGAACGGCATCGCAACCTCGATCACGTCGATCATCCCCGATGGCGTGTGGTTTAACGACGTAGCGCTGGCGCGCCGGCTGGCCCGTGACACCAACGACTACGCGGCAAAGCTCGCGCGCGATTATCCCGGCCGTTACGGTATCTTCGCCTCGCTCGCGCTGCCCGACATCGACGGCAGCCTGCGCGAAATAGAATACGCGGCCGACGTCCTCAAGGCTGACGGCTTTGCGCTGATGACGAGTTTCGGCGACAGATATCCGGGCGATCCTGCGTTCTGGCCGGTGCTCGAAGAACTGAACCGGCGCAAGGCGATCGTTTACACGCATCCGCTCACCTGCTGCGGCAACCCGGTAGCACAATGGATATCGAGCTCGGCGATCGAATACACGGCCGACACCACGCGCGCGATTGCGAGCCTGCTTTTTTCCGGTGCGGCCGCGCGCTTTCCCGACATCCGCTGGATTTTCTCGCACGGCGGCGGCGTGATGCCTTTCATCTACAGCCGGTTCACGCGCCAGGAAGCAAGCCTGCAGGCGCCGGAGCGCGCGAAGGTTCTGCCCAACGGGCTCGAGCACGAGGTCCGCAAGTTCTACTATGAAACCGCGCAGGCGAATCAAGCCGGTGCGCTCGCGGCGCTGCTCAAGGTCGCGCCGCTTTCGCAGGTGCTGTTCGGCACGGATTTTCCGTTCCGGCCGGGTGCGGAGGAGGTCGAGGGCCTGGCCGCGTACGGTTTTACCGCGGCCGACCTGGCGGCAATCGAGCGCGGCAATGCGCTGCGCCTGCTGCCGCGGTGGAACGTCTGACACGGCGTTGCGGCATGGCGCACCGCGCGCGTAACTGTTAAGATTTTACGGACCTGCGGTTTGTCTGGCAGGTCCGCACGCGGCGCAGTCCGCGGCCACCACCGGGAGGGGTTCATGAAATACGGCATACCGCTAATTTCGCTCGCGTCGATTCTGCTTTGCGGCGCGGTCTCGGCGCAGACGCTCGACGACCTGAAGAACGACGGCAAGAATCCCGACAATGTGCTGACCTACGGCATGGGTTACGCGCAGAACCGCTACAGCCCGCTCGCGCAGATCAATAAAACGAACGTGAAAAAACTCGTGCCCGTGTGGACTGCCGGACTCGAGAACGAATTCGGCGAGCAGGCGCAGCCGATCGTGCTCAACGGGGTGATGTACGTAAGCAACGCGAAGTGGACGGTCGCAATCGACGCCCTGAGCGGCCGCCAGTTGTGGCGCACCGCGGTGGACTTCCCGCCCGAAACGCCGCGCGTGGTGTGCTGCGGCGTGTCGAACAAGGGTGTCGCCGTTTACAACGGTAAAGTTTTCCGCACGACGTTGAATGCCTATGTTGTCGCGCTCGATCAGAAAACCGGCAAGGAAGTGTGGCGGCAGAAAGCC
>CAZEAX010000716.1:0-2021 GCA_964510405.1 uncultured Streptomyces sp.
GGGGGCGGTTACTGCCTGGCCGGTGAAATGGCGACGATGTCGGTCGCCGATATCATCGTCGCGGTCGATGAACCGATCGATGCCACGCAATGCGGCGGCAAGGAAAACTGCCACGACGATCATAAATGCATCACCCACGACCTGTGGGCCAATTTGAACCAGCACATTATCGATTACCTGCGCGCGGTTTCGCTGAAGCAGCTGGTCGACGAGCAGAAAGCCAAGCAGAACGGCGTGGCGCAGGTGCACGACATGCGCGAGAACGCGCCCAAGCGCGAGCGCACGACCGCTGCAGCTTGACGTTTCCGCAATGACGCAAGTCTATTTCGACCACAACGCGACGACGCCGCTCGACGAGCGCGTGCTCGCGGCGATGCTGCCGTACCTGCGCGAGCAGTACGGCAATGCGTCAAGCCGGCATGAATTCGGCACACTCGCGCGCAAAGCGGTAAACCAGGCCCGCGAGCAGGTCGCGGCGCTGGTCGGCGTGCAGCCGGTGCAGGTGGTTTTTACGAGCGGCGGAACCGAGGCCAACAACGCGTTTATCAAGGGCGCGGCCGGCATGCTGAAGCCAGGCCAGATCGCGGTCAGCGCGATCGAGCATCCGTGCGTCGCCAAGCCCGCGCAGGAACTCGTGCGGGCGGGCTGGAAGCTGCGCAAGCTCGCGGTGGATAGCGATGGCCGCATCGATCTCGCGGATGTGGCGCAGGTGCTCAAAGAGCCGACCGGCATCGTGTCGGTGATGCTCGCCAACAACGAAACGGGCGTGATTCAGGACGTCGCCGCCGTGGCGGAACGCGCGCGTGCAGCGCGGGCCTGGATGCATACCGACGCGGTGCAGGCACTGGGCAAGATCGCCGTGAATTTTCCGGCGCTCAATGTGCATGCCATGACGTTGTCGGCGCACAAGATATACGGGCCGAAAGGCGTCGGCGCGCTGGTGCTCGACAAGCGCATTGAATTGAAACCGCTGATCAGCGGCGGCGGCCACGAGCAGGGGCTGCGTTCGGGCACGGAGAACGTGCCGGGCGTCGTGGGCTTCGGCGCCGCCTGCGAACTCGCCGCTGCGCGCATGCGCGAGCTAGCACCGCGGTTGGCTGGCATGCGCGTTCAACTGGAGCGCGGGTTGCGCGAGACGGGCGCGGTGATATTCGGCGCGGCTGCGTCACGGGTGCCGAACACCAGTTATTTCGCATTTCCCGGTGTCGAAGGCGAAACGCTGGTGATCGAGCTGGATAAGGCGGGATTTGCGGTGGCTAGCGGCGCGGCGTGTTCAAGCACGAGCACCGAGCCGAGCGCGACGCTATTGGCGATGGGTGTGGCGCCGGATGTCGCGCGCGGCGCCGTGCGCCTGAGCCTCGGCAAGGACAACACTCCCGCTGAAGTTGCGGCGTTCCTGGGCGCGCTCGAAAGCGTCCTCGCGAAACTGAAACGCCTGACCGCAATAGCAATCTAAAAATTATCTGTCGGTAAACGGTGAATAGCGATGGCAATCACATTGACTGAAAATGCAGCAAAGCAAATCCGCACCCAGCTGGCCAGGCGCGGCAAGGGCTTGGGCCTGCGCGTCGGCATCAAGAAAGTCGGCTGCTCGGGTTTCGCTTATACGTTCGATTACGCGGACGACATTCGCGCCGGCGATCATGCCTTTGAAGGGCATGACGCAAAGGTGGTCGTCGACGCCGAGAGCCTCGCCGTGCTCGAGGGCGCGCGCCTCGATTTCGTCCGGGAAGGCTTGAAGCAGATGTTCAAGTTCGACAACCCGAACGTCGACGGCACCTGCGGCTGCGGCGAGAGTTTCAATTTAAAGGAAACGGCAAAATCCTGAACCGCCCGGGACGCAAAAGTTCTCGCGTCCCTGGTTGAAGAATTTCAGATTTCTGGGTCATTATGAGTTCAGTCCTGCAAAATCTCGTCAATCAGCCCTACAAGCACGGCTTCGTGACGGACATCGAGTCCGACGTCGCGCCCAAGGGGCTGAACGAAGACACTATCCGGCTGATTTCGGCCAAGAAGAACGA
>CAZEAX010000717.1:0-2019 GCA_964510405.1 uncultured Streptomyces sp.
AGCCTTTCGCGACGGTGCGGTTCTTGTCGTCAAGCGCCTTGATCAAACCGTCGATTCCCGACCGCGAAATCTCGGATGCAAAAGTGCTGCGATAGTTCGTCACCAGGCTCAGGTTTTCGACCACCACGTCGGTAACCTTCCATCCGTCCGCGGACTTCTCCAGGCGATAGTCGACAGCGAACGGTTGCCTGCTCGAGTCCTTGACCGTGGTCTTGATCGTGACTTCGTTCTGGCCCGCGGCCATCTGCGCGGGCTTGACCTCGACCGCCTCGCCGCCGGTTGCCGAGACGGACAATGCGGCGGTATAGGTATTGACGAGCAGCGTCCGGAAACCGTTCTCCAGCGCCTGCTGCTGCTCGGGCTTCGCGTCGCGCCACGCCCTGCCCACCGCAAGCTGCGTCATGCGCTTGAAATCGAAGTGCGGCAGCACCTTCTGTTCGGCGAGTTCGCGCAACGCGCGCTTGTCCTTGTTTTGCTTGATCACGGTCAATACCTCGTCGACCGTCGATTTGACCAGCGCATCCGGCGCAACGTCCGCAGCCATCGAAGCGCACGCGACCAACAGGAAACAAGCCGCCAGCAGTTGCAGCAGCGATTTCATCAGCCATCCTTCGCGTCCTTTGCCGGGACGATTCGCCGGATCTTTCGATAGAAGTCCGGTAACGCGGCCGGTTGCTGCATAAATCATGGAAATCCTCCTGTTTGCGCCGATAAGAAGCGCAGAGACGGCACCTGTATGCGCAAGCACCGTGCCACCCGGTCTTGCACCACTGCAATCAAGGGCTTGCGATGGATCGACACAAAACGCGCCGCGCAATAGTGTCGCCGCTACACGACACGAATCGGGACGCACCAAGAAAGGCGCCGCGCTTCATGCACTTAGCTGTCGTCTGAGCCCGACACTCAAACCCCCAAGCGGTTCGTAATGACGTCCGCATAACGGGAACTTTCGCGCGCTTAAGACGACTCATGGTGACAACATCAATAATCGCGTTTAGCACATCGTCATTCCGGAATGCGGACATCCGGCGCGCCCGGTTCGCATGCCGGCGCAGCCAACGAGACAGTGGAGGATGCGATGACCGATCTGGAATTCCTGCCGCAGTTTCCGCTTGCCGCCAATCCGCTGGCGCTGTTCGGCGTGCTGCTGCTCGCCGGCGTGCTCGGCGGCGAACTCACGCGCCGCGTCCTGAACGTGCCGCGCATCACCGGCTACGTGCTGATCGGCCTTACGCTCGGCGCGAGCGGCCTCAATGTGCTGGACGCGCGCATGCTCGGCTACACGCGCGTGTTTTTCGACATCGGCCTCGGGCTCGTGCTGTTTGAGCTCGGGCGGCGGGTCCATTTCGGATGGTTGATGCGCGACCGCTGGCTCGCGGTCATGGCGCTCGCGGAATGCACGCTCTCGTTCGGATGCATGTTCGGCGCGCTCGTGTGGTTCCAGGTCGAACCGCTGTACGCCGCAGTCGCCGCGGCGATCGGTGTTTCGTCGTCGCCCGCGATCGTACTGCTCGTCGCGCGCGAGCTGAAGGCCGAGGGCCAGGTGACCGAACGCGCGCTCAACCTGGTTGCGGTCAACAGTGTCGCGGCATTCGTGCTCGTGACCATGCTGCTGTCCTGGATCCATCGCGAATACCATGCGGGCTGGTTCGTGATGGTGCTGCACCCGCTCTACATCATGGCGGGTTCGCTGTTTGCAGGTCTGGCGGCGAGCTGGCTGGCTTTGGGCCTGGCGGGCTGGCTCGGCAAGCGTATCGAACTGCACGCGGCGCTGCTGCTCGCGGTAGTCGTGTTGCTGGTCGGCGCCGCCGAAGCGCTCAAACTGTCGATTTTGATTTCGCTGCTGACATTCGGCGTTCTCATCGGCAATCTCGATCGCGATCACGTGCTGATGCCCGTTGACGTGGGGCGTTTCAGCCAGATTTTTTTCGTCGTGCTGTTCGTGGCGACCGGGGCGATACTGAAAGTAAGCGATCTCGTCGCCGGGGGCGCGATAGCCGCGGTCTACATCGCGGCGCG
>CAZEAX010000718.1:0-713 GCA_964510405.1 uncultured Streptomyces sp.
TGCTGGGATATTTTTTTGGGAAGCAATGGAAACTCTTCGAATCCTGGTTGGGTCCCACGGCGCTTTACCTGATTCTCGCGGGAATGGTCATCGTGGTTCTGGGCGTAATTTTCGGAAATTCCTTATCCAGGTTTTGGGAGCGCGTTTGTTTCAAAAACCGTAAGCGAAAATAATAGATGGATAATGCCAAGGGACTCAACGCAAGAAGCGGAAGCTAGCGAACGCGAGGCAGTCACCCAGTCTTGTATGCTGGGGTTGATGGCGTCCCTATACCTGCAATGGATTCCATTGAGCGGCCTTCCCCGGTCGATGGAAGTATCATACGCTGCAAGGGTGAGAGGGGCTCACAACCGTGAACGAGCCACTTGAGACGGACAATTTTTGGTAGACATTCAATGCCTAAAGTTATTCTTCTGATGCTACTGGCAGCCGTAAGCAGTGCCGCGGCGGCGGAGTGGATTGAGGTTGACTTCGATGGAAACGCCACCTTCTACGCTGATCTCGCCACCATTCGCAAGGCTGGCGACAGGGTAAAAATGTGGACCCTGATTGACTACAAGACGGTCCGAGCGGGTAATCCGTATATGTCAATCAGGGGACAATCTGAATTCGATTGCAAGAAAGAGCGGATGCGCTCGCTTTTTTTATCTTTCTACTCCGGCAATATGGGCGGAGGCCGCGTAGTTGACAGCGACGATGATCCTTCCAAGTGG
>CAZEAX010000718.1:723-2018 GCA_964510405.1 uncultured Streptomyces sp.
TGTGGCAAATCGCATGCGGGAAACGGTGAATGACACCCGCAATGGCCAACACTTCCGACGTCGAAATGACCGGCCGCTTTGCGTCGGAAGCGGATACCAATCATCCGATTAAATCCCGAGTCTTTCACGCGCCTTATTTATTGACCCTCAGCATGGTTAAGAACATGGGTAGGGATAAAATCCGCGTGATTTACATAAGGAGTTTGCATGAACACCTATGCGCCTGCCGGCCATAAAAGCGGCCAACCGTTCGCCGGTCTCTACATCCCCGGTTCGCGACGCGCGAAGATGTGCGGACCGATTTCGGAAACCCGCCGCGCACCCACGTAGCCGAAGGAACGCTCCATTTCGTCTGAAAGTATCTTGATCGCCCTCGCGGCGCCGGCCTGTCCGCCGCATGCGGTGCCGTATAGCGTCGCCCTGCCGACCAGCACCATCCTGGCACCGAGAGCCAACGCTTTGACGATGTCGCTGCCGCGGCGAATGCCGCTGTCGAGTATAACGGTGCAGCGGTCGCCGACCGCCTCCACGACCTCCGGCAGCATGTCGATCGTCGCTGCGGCGCTGTCGAAGGCGCGTCCGCCGTGATTCGACACGATCACGCCATCGGCGCCCGCATCGACGGCGGCCCTCGCCTGATCGCCGCTCAGTATGCTCTTGACGATGAGCTTGCGCGGCCAGAAGTCGCGGAATTTCCGGATGTGTTCCCAGGTCATCGCCTGGAACGCCTTCGGCCGCGTCCTGCTTTTGCCGTCGAGGATGGTATGGCGGTAGCGCTCGGGGAAGTTGGCGTTCGTGGGCATGCCTTCGTTCATGAGGTACTTGCGCATCACGCGCCACATCCAGCCGGGATGCATCGCCATGTCCACCGCCGCCGTAGCGTTGGGCTTGAACGGAAAGGAGTAGCCGTTGCGCTCGTTGTGCTCGCGCCCGCGGCCCGGCGCGGCATCGATCGTAACGACCAGGGCTTCCCAGCCCAGGTCACGCGCGCGCGTGACCATTTCGTAGGAGCCCTCCTCATCCGCCCACGGATAAAGCTGGAACCACTTGCGTGCAGCGGGCACTTTCTCGCTGACTTCCTCCATCGAGGTCAGCGCACCCGTGGCCAGCGTGAAAGGAATGCCCGCCGCGGCAGCGGCCTTCGCCAGTTCCACTTCGCCCTGATACCACATCAATCCGGCGCTGCCCGTGGGCGCGATCCCGAATGGCAGTTCGATGCGCTTGCCGAAGATCTCGGTGCCGAGGTCGCGCGTCGACCAATCGTTGAGAAAGCGCGTGCGCAGCTTGATGCGCTG
>CAZEAX010000719.1:0-2014 GCA_964510405.1 uncultured Streptomyces sp.
CCTGTTTCTTGAGCACGCGGATCGCGGTCGGCGATGAGAACATCACCGTGACTTTGTGTTCGGCTACGATTTTCCACCAGATCCCGGGATCAGGCCGGATCGGCAGGCCTTCGTACATGACGCTTGCCATGCCGTGGATCAACGGACCATAGACGATGTACGAATGACCGACGACCCAGCCGATGTCGGACGTCGTGAACATCGCTTCGCCGGGCTTGCCGCAATAAATGTGCTGCATGCTCGCGGCGAGCGCGACGGCATAACCGCCGGTATCGCGCTGCACGCCTTTCGGCTTGCCGGTCGTACCCGACGTATAAAGGATGTACGAAGGCTCGCTCGCCTCCAGCCATACGACGGGCACCTGCGCCGCCAAATACTTGTCGCGGAGCTCTGCGTAATCGAGATCACGGCCCGCCACCGGCTTGAATTCGGCGATGCCGCGGTTGACGATCACGACATTCTGCGGCGGATGCTGCGACAGACGGATCGCCTCGTCGACGAGGCCCTTGTATGGAATGGCCCTGCCGCCGCGCATGCCTGCATCGGCGGTAAACATGATCTTGGGTTTGGCGTCGTCTATGCGCGACGCCAGACTGTGCGCCGCAAACCCGCCGAAGACCACCGAGTGGATGGCGCCCAGCCGCACGCAGGCGAGCATCGCGAACACCGCCTCCGGGATCATCGGCATGTAAATCAGGATGCGGTCGCCCTTGCCAAGTCCAAGCTCGCGCAACACCGCGGCGCAACGATTGACCTCGGCGTGCAGCTCGCCAAACGTGTACGTCTTGTTTTGACCCGTCTCGGTCGAGACGAAAATCAGCGCGGCCTGGTCGGCGCGGTCTTTGAGATGGCGGTCGACCGCGTTGTGGCACAGATTGGTTTCGCCGCCGACGAACCACTTGGCGAACGGCGGCCGGCTGTAGTCGAGCACTTTGCCGAACGGCTTGTGCCAGTCGATCAGCTTCGCCTGCTCGCCCCAGAATGCTTCGGGATCGTCGATCGAGCGGCGATGAAATTCCAGGTAAGTCGCCATCTGCCTCCTCCGGCTCCGCGCTGCGATGTTGTCTTGCGATGTATCAGCACGTTGAACGGCGCGCTCTTGCGCGTCCGTTCGAACCACTCGCGCTACTACCCGCCAATAACCACGACAATTCTACCTTTGGTTTGCTGCTTCAACATCGCGTCAAACGTCGCCGGCAGTTGATCCAGCTCAATAGTACGCACAATATTTTTGAAGTGCCGCGGTTTCAGATCGGTGGCGAGCCGCTGCCACACGCGGCGGCGGATATCCATCGGCGTATAGCCGGAGTCGACACCGATCAGGCGCACGCCGCGCAGAATGAACGGCAACACCGTCGTATTGAGCTCGATGCCGCCAGCATTGCCAAAACTCGCGATCAGCCCGTGCTGCTGCATGCTGCGCGTCAGTGCGGACAATTGTTCTCCCCCGACCGAATCGAACGCGGCAGCCCACACGCCTTTTTCGAGCGGTCGGGTGCAGAGCTTCAAGGCATCGCGGCCTAGTATTTCGGCAGCGCCGATTTCCTTCAGATATGCGTGCTCGGCCGCCTTGCCGGTCACCGCCGTGACCGCATAGCCCAGTCCCGCGAGCATATCGATCGCCAGACTTGCGCAGCCGCCGGTCGCACCGTTGACGACGACTTTGCCTTTGGCGGGCGTCATGCCGTTGTGCTCAAGCAGGTGCACGGCCAGGCCGGACGTGTAGCCGGCGGTACCGAGTGCCATCGCGTCGAACAGCGTCAATCCCGCCGGCAGCGGCACGACCCAATCCGCCGGCACGCGCGCGTAACCCGCATAGCCGCCGTCGTGCGCCATCGCGAAGTCGTAACTCGTGCATATCACTTCATCGCCGGCTTTGAAGCGGCTGTCGCTCGAGGAAACCACCGTGCCGCTGCTGTCGATGCCGCCGACGCAGGGATAGCGGCGCACGATCTTTCCCGCGCCGGTGCCGGCCAATGCGTCCTTGAAATTGACGCTCGAATAGGCGACCTTG
>CAZEAX010000720.1:0-2012 GCA_964510405.1 uncultured Streptomyces sp.
GTTGCGCGCGAGCACGTAGATGCCCGCCAGTTGTGCCAGCGCGAAACCCAGGGGCGGTATTCCGGCGCCCGTCTCCGCGAGCGGCGACGCCGTGCCGCCGGCCGGCGCAGTATCGGTGAAAACGCCGGACCGTGCGGTCGCGGCGTCGGTGCGTCCAAACAAAGTTTCGTACGCGGCGCCGGATTGCGCGACGCCGAGCGGCATGCGATGCTGGATCGCGACGAAGCCCGCGGTCGACGGGCGCGCCCCCGGTTCGGGCAAAACGTCCGTCGCGCCGCCGGCGGCGCCCGCGAGTGCGCGGCTCACCGCATGAAATACGAATTGATGTATTGCCTGGGAATCGCGGAAGCGCACCTCGCTTTTAGCCGGATGGACGTTGACGTCGACGCGCGCCGGGTCGAGCTCGAGGGACAGCACGAAAGACGGATGGCGGTCGTGATGCAGCACGTCCTGGTACGCCTGGCGCAACGCGTGCGCGAGCACCTTGTCGCGCACGAAGCGGCCGTTGACGAGGAAATATTGCGCGTCGCGGGTGCCGCGCGCGGCTGCGGGCGAGCCGACGAGTCCGGTCAGCCGCGTGGTGCCGCTTTGCGCGTCGACCGCAATCGCCGTCGCGGCAAAATCCTCGCCGAGCACCGCGGCAATGCGTTCTTCGCGGCTGTGCGCCGGCAAATGCCATTGTGCGCGACCGTTATGCAGCAGCTTGAAGGCGACATCCGGGCGCGCGAGCGCGATGCGTTTGAAGGTCTCGTCGCAATGCGCGTACTCGGTCGCTTCGGACTTCAGGAATTTGCGGCGCGCCGGCGTGTTGAAGTACAAGTCATGGATTTCGATGCTGGTGCCGGCATCGTGCGCGGCCGGTCTGGGCTCGGTCAGCGTGCCGCCTTCGACCGCCAGGGTCCACGCGTGCTTTTCCTCGCGCGGCCGGCTCGTCAAGGTGAGATGGGAGACCGCCGCGATGCTGGCCAGCGCTTCGCCGCGGAAACCGAGGCTCGCGATGCATTCGAGATCGTCGAGTGTGGCGATTTTGCTGGTCGCATGACGCGCGACCGCCAGCGCCAGTTCCGCTTTGCCGATGCCGCTGCCGTCGTCGCTGACTTTGAGCAGCTTGGTGCCGCCGCTCGCGAGTTGCACGCCGATATCGTGAGCGCCGGCATCCAGGCTGTTTTCGAGCAGTTCCTTGAGTGCCGCCGCGGGGCGTTCGATGACTTCGCCCGCGGCGATCTGATTGATCAGAAGGTCGGGCAACACGCGAATGACGGCCATGGGAAATTATAACTTGATTGACCTGCATCAAATGTCGTTCGCTTACGCAGGGCGGATTCCGCCGGGCTGTTGCTATAATCTGCCGCTGTTATCCAGTCGTTTCAACGAGAGGAATCCATGCCTCAGGTCATAGGCGTTCCAAAAGAAATCGCGGCCGGCGAGAAGCGCGTCGCCACCGTGCCCGAAGTTGTCGAAAAACTCATCAAGCTCGGATTCAAGGTCGCAGTGGAGTCAGGTGCCGGCGACGGGGCGAATTTCAGCGACGATACTTATCGTGCAGCAGGCGCCGAGATCGTCGATAACGCTGCGACGCTTTGGGCTGGCTCAGACATCGTATTTAAAGTGCGCGGCCCCAACACCGACGAAGTGAAACTGCTGCGCGAAGGCGGCACGCTCATCTCGTTCATCTGGCCGGCGCAGAACCCCGAGCTCATGCAGCAGCTGGCGGCGCGCAAGGCCACCGTGCTGGCCATCGATGCGCTGCCCCGCGTGCTCTCCCGCGCCCAGAAGATGGATGCGCTCACCTCGCAGGCCGGTGTCGCCGGCTACCGCGCCGTCATCGAGGCCGCCAATGCCTTCGGCCGCTTCTTCAACGGCCAGATCACCGCCGCAGGCAAGGTGCCGCCGGCCAAGGTCTTCATCGCCGGTGCCGGCGTCGCCGGCCTCGCCGCGATCGGCACCGCCGCGGGCTTGGGCGCCATCGTGCGCGCCAACGACACCCGTGCCGAAGTGGCCGACCAGGTCGT
>CAZEAX010000721.1:0-2006 GCA_964510405.1 uncultured Streptomyces sp.
AAAGTGCACCCGATCGAATACGTGGTACTCGCGTCCGACCGCGCGGGCGTGTTCAACCTGGGCGGCGACCTCGACCTTTTCAAGAAGTTGATCGGCGAGCAGGATCGCGCCGAACTGCTGCGCTACGGGCGCGAATGCATCGATGTGCTTTACTCGAACTACACGTCGTTCGACCTGCCGGTCACGACGATTTCACTGGTGCAGGGCGACGCGCTGGGCGGCGGCTTCGAAGCGGCGCTGTCGGGCGACCTCATCATCGCCGAGAAAAGCGCGCGCTTCGGCTTCCCGGAAATTCTCTTCAACCTGTTCCCGGGCATGGGCGCCTATTCCTTCCTCGAGCGCAAGATCGGGCAGCGCGGCGCGGAGGAAATCATTTCCAGCGGTCAGGTCTACAGCGCGGACCAGATGCGCGACAAAGGCGTCATCGACGAGGTGGTCGAGAACGGCCAGGGCGAAGCCGGGGTCGCGGCGTTGATCGAACGCCGCAAGCGCAGCCAGAACGGGTTCGCGGCGCTCGCGCAGACGCGCCGGCGCGTGCACCGGGTGCAGTTCCCCGAACTGCTCGATATCGTGGAAATCTGGGTCGACAGCGCGCTGCGCCTGAATCTGCGCGACCTGAAACTCATGCAACGGCTCGTCTCGCGGCAAAACGGACTTGGAGAATCCCAACAGGTGCACTAACGGGCCCCTGGGATAGCGCCGGCCGGCGGCGACGGTTCCCCTTCCGGGACCGCCGGCCGGCGCTTGTTTTTTGCTGGAAGCACCTGCGAAAAGGTATTACCATGAATCAAAATGACGTGATCGCCGAACGATCAGGGAGACCGGTCTTGACCGACGCGAGCCTGTATTACTCGATTCAGGAAGTGTCCGAAAAGCTCAGCATTCCGATCCAGAAGCTGCGGCGCTGGGACACCGACGGCGTACTGAAAGCGCAGCGTTCGATGGGCGGTCACCGCCGCTACCTGAAGGAATTGATCGACCGGCTGGCCGCGCAATCGTTGAGCGCGGACAAGGGCACCCAGGAACTCGCCACGATCAAGAAGTCGCTGGCCGAGAAAAGCCGCATCATCCAGTTGCTGCTGGAAAGCGAGCATCGCTACCGCGACCTGGTGGAAACATCGCACGACCTGGTCTGGACGACCGACCCGCAGGGGCGCTTCACCTACTTGAATACCGCCGCGCAGGATATTTTCGGCCTGCCGCCGCGCGACCTGTCCGGCCGCTGCTTCTTCGATTTCGAAGCCGGCAATGCGCACATCGCCAACCGGCGCTTTCTGGCGATGTTGAAACGCGGCGGCGAAGTCAAAAACTACGTGACCCACGTCGTCACCGCGCGCGGCGAGGACCGCTGGATCGGAATCAATGCGCGCGCCCTGCTCGACGAGAACCGCGAAGTAAAAGGCATTCGCGGCACCGCCCGCGACATTACCGAACAGCATGTGGCGACGCGGCGCATCGAGCATCTCGCGATGCACGACACGCTGACCGACCTGCCCAACCGGATCGCCCTGCAAAAAAGCATCGAAGAAGGCATCTTCGGAGGAACCCCGGGTGCGATCCTGTTTCTCGACATCGACCACTTCAAGTACGTAAACGACAATTTCGGCCACCGCGTCGGCGACCAGATGATCAAGGGGGTGGGCAGCGCGCTGCGCGGCATGATGCGGGACTTTTCGGGCAGCCTCTTCCGTCTCGGCGGCGACGAATTCGCGATTCATCTGCCCGGTGCTCTGCGGCAGGACGCGGTGCGGGTCGCCGAATGCGCTCTCGAGACGGTGCAGCATTACCGGCTGCAAACCGGCAGCCCCAAAGGCATTTCGAACATCTCGGCATCGATCGGCATCGCGCTCTATCCGTTTCACGGCCCCGATGTCGGCGGGCTCCTGTCCAACGTCGACATCGCGATGTACCAGGCCAAGGAACTCGGGCGCAATCGCTATATACTTTTTGACCAGGGCTCGGACAACATGCGCAGCACGCACAAGCGCGTGCATTGGGCGAAAAAA
>CAZEAX010000722.1:0-2002 GCA_964510405.1 uncultured Streptomyces sp.
AACCTGATTTCGTCTCCCGTGGGGCTCTCGATCGAGCCCGTGATGCAATACCGAAAGGAAGCCGTGTGGGAACCGCTCTTCGCCGCGTACGATATCAAGGACGAAATGGCGGCGCACATGCTGAGGCTCGGCGCCGGCATGGCGGCGACCGGGCCGGACCCCAAAAAATCCGGCGGCTATTACCTGTTTGTCGCCAACGGCAATCTGGAGTGGGCCGGACAGATCCTGCCGCGCTGGTCGATGGTGGTCGTCGAACCGAATGAAAACGCGGTCGAGATCCGCGCGGGCAAGCAGGGACTGGAAGTGCTCATCATGCAATTCCCGCGCGAGGAGCAATAGGCGCCGCAGGGGCGCGGTTCCGTGCCGCATAACCGGCGGCAAGAAAAATCAAGGGCTTGCAGCGATGCAAGCCTTTGTCGTTGCCGAACCCGCCGGAATCGATTATTTCGGTTCGAGCTGGCCGCGAATTTCGCCGCCCTTGTTGGCCGCGCTGTGCACGTTCACATAGAGTTGTCCGGCCTTGTAGCTCCGCATTTGCGCTTCGGTCAATTTTGCTCCGGCGGGAACCGACCAGACGGTGGCAGACGTCTTCGTCAAAGGAATGATCACCGGACCGTTCGCGCTGGGCGCGCCTTCATGAATGTGCGCCGCCGTACCCGCAATGCTGAGCGTCGACACGCTGCCGCTGACGGACCCGTCGGCGCCGACCGTGAAGGCGCCACTGCCGGAAGCCGGAGTGGTCACTTGCGGCACTTCCTGATTGCCGGCAAGCAGCACCCTGACTTCGTCGCTGAAAGCGGAGCCCGCATATCCCGCGGTCAATACCGCGGCTGACACTGCCAGGAATCGCCTGGTAAACCGTTGCGCTGCAGTCATGTGCTGATCTCCGGTTATCGTATTTCAAGAAAGTGGACTGAATCTCTCGATGCGGGATCAGTATCGCGGATATGCTGATGGTGACTCTGTACGGCAACCCACATAGTTCGCGGTTGCCGTTGGAGAACAAATCCCGATTTCGGCCGGGCGCCATCGCGCCGCGCGGAAATTGCCGCGCAAGCAATGCGAACAGCTGCGTAGCGCGGCGTTACCGCCTGTCGCAGGCGTATTTCAACAGCGCTTCGTTGACAGAACCGGGCGCGACCTGCTGCCATTCATCGGGCGTCGTGCTGGTGAAAACCGTTTCGCCGCTGCCCATCATTCCCACGTGCAGGAACATGGCGAGCGGACGCGTGAGCGCTTTTTTGCAGTCGTATTCGCTTTCGGATTTTTGCGACAGGTAGCGGAAGCCCTCGACCTCGCGGACCTTCCGGTAATCCAGCAAGTCCGTCATCTTGACGGTGTCGCCTGTCGTGCTGATGCTGGCGGGATCGGCAAAAGTAATAAAGCGGTCCGTATTGCTGACTGCGACCCAGCCCGCCAGCGCGTTCCAACTGACGAACACCAATGCCACCCCGATAGCCATTCGCATGAAAAGCCTCCCAGTTGATCGATGCGTGTCGTCTCACTTATCGGCGCATATCCTGCACATCTTGAATGCCGCCGGACGTATGTTGACAAAATTTCGCTGGCTGCGCCGTGAACTACTTAACGGTGCGGCGGCCTTTCCGGTGATCGGGTAACATAGTTGCTGCCCGGGGCGCCGCCGCAGCGCGGGCGGGCCTGCAAAAAATATAATATGCTCCACTGCATTAAATCGTCGCCGTTTCGCCGCGCGTCAGCGCGGTCTGCATACAGGATAAAACCGTCATGGCATCTTTAAGCCGTCAACTCGCCCGCTGGGTCACAGCGCTCACCTATGCCGATCTGCCGCCGGCGGTCGTCGATCGCGCCAAAGGCGTCACGCTCCAATCGCTGTCGTCGATTTTGATCGGCTCGCAGACCAAGCCGGGCCGTGACGCGGTCAAGCTCATGGCCGACGACGAAGCGGGCGTAAACCACGGCGCGACCATCTTCGTGACGGGCGAGAAGGTCACCAAGGGCGGCGCCGCGTTCGCGAATTCGG